>NC_009662.1:0-300000 GCF_000010325.1 Nitratiruptor sp. SB155-2
AAAAAAGTATTTTCACATAATTTTCACATCTTTTCACATAGTCTATATGCCCATATTTTAGCCAAAAAAGCCAATTTTTTCGTTACAATTTCAAATAATTCACATATTCAATTTTCACATATTCACAAAGGATAACAGATGCTCGGCGACAAAGTTCTGAAAATGCTCAAAGAGGAGATACCAAAAATAGAATATGAAAGATATATCAAACAGTTAAGCTTCGATGAGGATGCTTCCAAAGCGGACATTGCAGTCTACAAAGCACCCAATCTTTTTGTCGCCAACTGGGTAAAAACAAAATATAAAGCAAAGATCGCACAACTTTTCGAGTTGCAAACAGGGATTGAAACCAGTGTTGAGATTCTCACATCCGATAAAAAAACAGCAACAAAAAAGGAAAAGACACTAGATACTAAAGAGCATATACCCTCTACCACGAGTACAAAAATCAATCCTACCTACACTTTTGAAAACTTTGTCGTAGGAAGCTCAAACCAGTTTGCCTACACAGCAGCACTGAGTGTGGCAGAAAAACCTGGAAAAGCCTATAATCCGCTTTTTATTTATGGAGGTGTCGGACTTGGCAAAACACACCTTTTGC
Source organism: Nitratiruptor sp. SB155-2 (assembly GCF_000010325.1). Classification (GTDB taxonomy): domain Bacteria; phylum Campylobacterota; class Campylobacteria; order Campylobacterales; family Nitratiruptoraceae; genus Nitratiruptor. The sequence goes on from NC_009662.1 coordinate 602, forward strand.
ACGCTATTGGAAATTTCAATATAAAAAAAGAGAAAGTCGTCATCTATGCGACTATTGAGCAATTCATGAATGATTTTACCTACCATCTTCGCAACAAAACGATCGAACGTTTCCGCGAAAAATATCGGCAATGCGATATTTTGCTTATTGACGATGTTCAGTTTTTAAGTGGAAAAGAGCGAACACAAGAGGAGTTTTTTCACACTTTCAATGAATTGCATAACGATAAAAAACAGATCGTGTTAACGAGTGATCAGCACCCCAAAAAAATCGCAGGTCTTGAAGATAGACTCAAAAGCCGATTTGAATGGGGTCTTATTGCCGATATTCAACCTCCAGAACTGGAAACAAAAATTGCTATCATTAAGAAAAAGTGCGAACTTGACGGCATCAATCTTGATGACGAGATAGTAAACTATATCGCCTCACACATGGATAGCAATATCCGAGAAATCGAAGGGGTTATCATCAAACTCAACGCCTATTCATCATTGGTGAACCAAAAAATAACTTTGGACCTGGCAAAAAACGTTTTAGGAGAACTCAAAAAAGAGCAGCAAAAAAACATTACTCTCAAAGACATCGTAGATGCAGTAGCAAGTGATCTCAATATCAAACCGAGCGAAATCAAAAGTAAATCCAGAAGCCGTCAAATCGTCAACGCCAGACGCATCGTCATTTATCTTGCACGGACTCTCACACCAAACTCCATGCCTGCCCTAGCCCAATTTTTTGGTATGAAAGACCACACATCCGTAAGCCATGCCATGAAAAAAGTCAAAGAGATGATCGAAAAAGATGCCAATTTCAAACTAAAAATCGATGAACTCGCCCATAAAATTAGAAGCACCAACAGTGAAAAGATGTGATGAAAGAATGAGAAAAAAAAGATACAACAATCCCTATACCATGCCTATAACTCACATTTTTCACAAAAACACACCATAATACTACTGATTCTAAAGAATTTTTAAAAATAAAAGGAAAATTTAACATAACAAAATATAAAATATTAAAAAATCCTAAAATTGGAGAAAAGTATGAAAATCGAGATCCGTAAATCCCTCTTTGAACAAGTTCTCACCCAAATACAACCTTTTTTGGAAAAGAAAGATATCAGTCAGATTACTTCACACGTCTACATTGAAGCTAACGAAAAACTGATTCTAAAAGCCACTGACTACGAAACAGGACTCAAAACATCACTGGAAGACTTCAACTGTATTAAACCGGGACTTGCCACTGCAAACGGTAAAAAACTGCTTGATATCATACGAATACTCAAAGAGGATCTCATCACCTTAGAAACAAAAGAAAATACTCTCCATATTTCGCAAGGGCACTCACGATTTAAGTTACCGATGTTTGATGCCGAATCTTTCCCAAAATTCCCAGATATCGATAACCTACCAAAAATCGACATCAAAGGCGGAGAATTCATAGCTTCGCTCAAAAAGATTGCCCCAGCAATAGATACAAACAATCCAAAATTCGAACTTAACGGGGCTCTTATAGATATCAAAGAAGATAAAATCAATTTCGTTGCCACCGATACAAGAAGACTCGCTTTAGTAACACTCGAACAATCCATGGAAAAAGCCTTCAATCTCATCATTCCAAAAAAGGCAATCAATGAGATTCAAAAGCTTTTTTTAGATGATATCAGTATGTTTTATGATGAAACCTATCTTATCATCAAAAACGAAAATTACCTTTTCTTTACAAAACTGATCAATGGAAAATTTCCAGACTACGAACGCATTATCCCAAAAACGCTCAACTATGAAATGACCCTGCCAAAAGAGAGTATGATAGAAGCGATCAAACAGATAACTATCATTTCCAATGAGTTAAAACTCACATTTTTGAAAGATCGTATCATCTTTAGAAGTTTAAGCGAAGAAAATATCGAAGCACAGACGGAAATCGAAGTGTCAACACCGTTTGAAGAAAAGTTTGTTATGGCAGTCAATAGCAAATATATACTCGACTTTCTCGCTCATATAGATACTGATCAATTCGTTATGGGTATCAACGACAGCGATCTTCCATTTGAACTCAAAGAGAACAACTTCATCACCATCGTTATGCCAATCGTAATTTAAACCAAAAAAAGATATAATAGAATAATTTATAAGGGGCAAAAAGCCCCAAAACGTGGAGAGGTACAGTAATGGAAAAACAGCAATATGGTGCTGAAAAGATTAAAGTATTAAAAGGTCTTGAAGCAGTTCGAAAACGACCTGGAATGTATATTGGAGATACGAGTGTCAAGGGACTCCACCATCTCATTTACGAAGTGGTAGATAATGCCATTGATGAAGCGATGGCAGGATATTGTAATAAAATCGACATCACTTTGACCAAAGATGGAAGTGCTCGTATCAGCGACAATGGACGAGGAATCCCGGTTGATATCCATCCTACAGAAAAGATTCCTGCAGCTACGGTTGTTTTGACAGTTTTGCATGCTGGAGGAAAATTTGGAGGCGACAGCGCGTATAAAGTAAGCGGCGGTTTGCATGGCGTGGGTGTCAGTGTTGTCAACGCCCTATCGAAAAAACTTATCATGACAATCAAACGAGATGGAAAAATATGGCGGCAAGAGTTTGAAAGAGGGATTCCAATTACCGATCTGGTTGCTATCGGTGAGACAAGACAAACAGGGACAACCATCGAGTTTTGGCCAGATGAGGAGATTTTTGAAACAACTGAGTTCAAATTTGACATTCTTTCCAGACGATTTAAAGAGCTTGCCTATCTCAATCCAAATATCACTATCACTTTCAAAGATGAAAGAGTCAATACAAAAGAGGTATACCATTTTGAAGGCGGTTTGAGGCAGTTTGTCGAAGATCTCAATACAAAAGAGGCACTGACAAAAACTATCTATTTTCACGACAAAGTGGATGATGTAGAGGTGGATATCGCTCTATTGTACAATAGTGGATTTGACGAAAAAGTTTTCAGTTTTGTCAACAACATCCGAACTCCCGAAGGTGGAACCCATGAGAGTGGTTTTCGAGCGGGTCTTACCAGAGCCATTTCCAATTATATCGCGCAAAACGCCAATGCAAAAGAGAAAAATGTCAAAATTACCGGTGAGGATGTACGAGAGGGTCTGGTAGCCGTCATTTCAGTCAAAGTTCCTGAACCACAGTTTGAAGGTCAGACAAAAGGAAAACTCGGCTCTTCCTATGTACGGCCTATTACACAAAAACTCACCTATGAAAAACTCACCAAATATTTTGAGGAAAATCCTCTCGATGCCAAAGCGATCATGAACAAAGCGTTAGCGGCTGCAAGAGGTAGAGAAGCCGCCAAAAAAGCCAGAGAACTGGTCCGTAGAAAAGATAGTATGAGCGTGGGGACACTGCCAGGAAAACTTGCAGATTGTCAAAGTAAAGACCCTTCCATCAGTGAACTTTTTTTGGTTGAGGGTGACAGTGCGGGAGGAAGTGCAAAACAGGGGCGGGATCGCGTTTTCCAAGCGATTTTGCCTTTGAAGGGAAAGATTTTAAATGTGGAAAAGGCTCGGCTTGATAAGATATTAAAATCTGAAGAGATCAAAAATATCATCACAGCTCTTGGATGTGGAATCGGTGAAGAGTTTGATGAGGAGAAACTGAGATACCACAAAATCATCATTATGACCGATGCCGATGTGGATGGTAGCCATATCCAAACACTGCTTCTTACCTTTTTCTTTCGCTTTTTGTATCCCGTTGTTGAAAAGGGATATCTCTACATGGCCCAACCGCCTTTGTATCGATATAAAAAGGGTAAAAAAGAGGTCTATCTCAAGGATGATACGGAACTCAATCAATTTTTGATCGAAAACGGCGTCGATACCTTACTCAGTGAAGTAAACATCGGACGATACGATCTTATAGACTTTTTAAAGTTGGTAGCCCACTACAGAATGGTGCTCAAAGATTTAGAGAAGCGCTATTCCTTGATCGAAGTGGTCCGTTATTTGATTGAAAATCGAGATCTTGCAGCATTGGATAATAGCGAACTTTATCAAAAAATTGGAACGTTTTTAGAACAGAAAAACTATAACATACTCAATAAGCATATTGACGATGAAAAAATTCATCTGTATGTGCAAACGGAAGAGGGTCTTGAAGAGATTATCATAGATGATGAACTCTTTACCAACCCTTACTTTGTAGAGGGTGTCTATATTTTTGAAAAAATCGAAGATAGAGTTCCTGAAGAGTTGAAAGAGAAAGATTTGATGGAAATTTTGGAGAAAGTGGAGAAAAATGCCAAAAAGGGAGCTTACATCCAGCGCTATAAAGGTCTTGGAGAGATGAATCCTGAACAGCTGTGGGAAACCACGATGGATCCTGAAAATAGAAGACTCCTTCGTGTAACAGTGGAAAATGCAGAGCATGCTAGTGATGTTTTTAGTCTCTTTATGGGTGATGAGGTAGAGCCGAGAAAGAAATATATCGAAGAGCACGCAAAAGACGTGAAGCATCTGGATGTATAAGTGTATGCACAAAAAGAGGATAGAAAGAAAAAGCTTCTTTTCTCCATTCGAGTAGCTTTCCCTATCCTCTTTCTTTTCGGACTACTCTTTTTTGTTGTTGTTTTTGAAAAACGCTCCGTATGGTATGATCTTTTTATCATTTTTCTTGGAACCATAGCAGCAGTCTACTACATCTTTTTAATGCTCTTTTCTCAAATCCGTGAAAAAATAGTCGATGATATCTCTCAAGCTTTCAATCGCAACTACATCAAAAAACTTGTTGAAAAGAGTGATGAGAAGAGTGATATCGTTTTGATTTCTATCGACAATATTAAAGAGATCAATGAGCGATACGGTATCGAAAATGGTGATGCAGTTCTTCGCAAATTCGCTTTTGTTTTAGATGCATTCTTTTCCAAGTACTTCAAAGAGATACCGATAGGCAGAATAAAAGCCGGCGATTTTTTACTGATTTTGCCAAATAGCGAGAAGATCGAAGCAATTTTGAAAGAGTTTTTGGAGACCTACGACAACTCCTTTTTAGATAATTTCCAAATAAGGCTTCTTGCAAGCTTTATGCAAAAAGATCATCTTACTTTCAAACAGTTGGTTGATGGGCTTTATGAAGACATCTACTATTGCCAAAACAACTGTATCGGGGAAAGACGAGAGCGCCACTTAAAAAAAAGGAGAGATATTTTAAGACTTGAACGGCAGGTCAACAAGGCAATTGATCAAAAAAAGTTGGAACTCCTTTTCCAACCGGCATTCAACTGTCATACGAAACAGTATGATCTTGTACAAACGATCGTAAAACTCAAAGATGAAAACGGATCCATTATCCATCCAAGCCAGTTTTATCCCGTCATTAACAGGCTCGGCCTCGAAAATCGGTTTGATCTTGTGTTAACGGAGAAGCTGTTGCAAACAGTTTCGAAAGATCTTCCTACACAGCAGCTGTTTTTTTGCATTCCTATCTCACCTTTTTCTTTTCGAAACAGAAGATTTGCTTTGCAGTTTTTCAAACTTTTTGATAGTTTGAGAGAAGATACCTGTCGTTTCGTTATACAGTTTCATGAAACCACTTTGCACAAAAATACATACTTTTCCGAAAAGATAGTACAAGAGTATAAAAAGAGAAACTTCCTTCTTGCTTTTGATCATTTTGGAACTTCGGGGACTTCTATCGATTACCTCAAAGATATAGCGATAGATTTTGTTTTTTTTGATAAGATGTATACAAAAAAATTGGAAGAACAAAGATACCAAACGGTTCTCAAATATTGGATCGATATGTTGCATGCACTTGATGTACAAGCTGTTTTGCCATTTATCGATAAAGAAGAGAACGTTCAAAAATGCGAATCGTTAGGAGTAGATTATATCCAAGGTTATGCTGTTGCCCCTTTGATGGAATACAAAACATTGAAAGAATTTATAGGAGAGAAACATGCGATATGGTGAAAAAGAGATACAAGAGTTCGATCCCAAAAAAGATCTAGAAATTTGGCCCAACAAACACAATAAACCTTACAAAATAAAAATAACTCTTCCAGAATTTAGCTGTCTTTGTCCAAGAAGCGGATATCCAGATTATGCAACAATGCATCTAGAATACATTCCAGATCAGTATGTTGTGGAGCTTAAAGCACTGAAACTCTATATCAACTCCTTTCGTAACCGTTACATCTCCCATGAGGATAGTACAAACGAGATTTTCGATACCCTCTATAGTAAACTGAAGCCAAAATATATGCGACTTGTAGCCGATTTTAATCCAAGAGGCAATGTCCATACCTTGATAGAGATCGATAGTGAAGAGATTGAAAAGGTCAGCAATGGTTGATATATTGGTAATAGGCAGCGGTGGAGCTGGTCTCAGTGCGGCTTTAAGGGCGAAAGAGCTTGGAAAAGATGTACTGGTCGTCACTAAGAAGCTTCCAACACAGGCGCAAACCTCTATGGCCCAAGGAGGGATCAACGCGGCTTTACGTTCCCCAGATTCAGTTGAATCGCACATTGAAGATACACTGCGTTCATCCGAAGGATTGGCCGATTCAAAAGTGGTTGAGTATGTATGCAATGAGGCTCCAAAAGTTATCCATTGGCTCGATTCCATCGGGATGCCTTTTGATAGAAATGGTACAGCAATAGCACAGCGAAAACTTGGTGGCGCTTCGTATCCAAGAGCGTGTTATGCGCAAGACTATACGGGACTAAAAATTTTGCACACACTCTATGACAATGCATTGAAAGCAGGTATCACTTTTTTAGATGAACATTTTTTACTCAATATCATTGAAGAGGATGGCGTTTGCAAAGGGGCTACCTTTTTGGATATCAAAACAAGTGCGGTAAAACAGATTCTTGCAAAGTCGGTTATCTTGGCAACGGGGGGATATGCCAAAATCTACGAACAGTTTAGTACCAACGGCATCGGAGCCTATGGTGAAGGTGTGGCGGCTGCAATGAGAGCTGGGGCGAAGCTGAGTGATCTTGAATTTATTCAATTCCATCCTACAGCATTGAAAAAAAGCTCTATTTTGATAAGTGAGGCGGCACGGGGTGCGGGAGGAAAGCTGATCAACCAAGATGGCCAAAGATTCACTGATGAACTGACTACCAGAGACAAACTCGCTCGTGCAATCTATGAAGAGATAGAAAAAGGAAATGAGGTCTTTTTGGATATCACCCATTTGGGAGAAGATTTTATCGAGAAAAACCTTCCTCAAGAAAGAAAGTTGGCTCTCATTTATGAAGGCGTGGATCCCGTTAAAGAACCTGTTCCCATTAAACCGGCTGCACACTACACGATGGGTGGAATCGACGTGGATGAAAATCTTCAAACATCCATAAAACATCTCTTTGCCGTAGGAGAATGTAGCAATGCGAAACTGCACGGAGCAAATCGTCTTGGCGGAAATTCATTGCTCGAGATCGTAGCACTTGGCAGATTGGCTGGAGAGAACGCGGCATCGGTACAAAATGCAGTGGAGGAAAAAGAGTATGAACGGACAAAAATTGATCAAAACTTTATACATGCCGTTTTCGCTCTTCCTAATCAGATAGATTTTTTTGAGCGCCAGGAGATGCTCAGTAAAATTTTGTATCACAACTGCGGGATAGTGAGAGAAGAGTTGGCCCTGAAAGGCGTTTTGTCTGTCATTCGCCAGCACCAAAGAGAATTGGCTTTCATGGGGATAAAAGATAAAAGTCCGCTCTATAACACAGAACTGATTCGATTTTTTGAGTATGGAAATGTGGTCGAGCTAAGTGAAGCCGTTCTGGTTGGGGCCATTCAAAGATGTGAAAGCCGAGGTGCCCATTTTCGAAAAGATTATCCCAAAAAAGATGATGATAAGTTTTTGGCCCATACGATTATTTGGAAAGAAGATGGAGTGCTTTGTGCCGATTTTGTCACTATAAGTACGTGATTTCAATAAAAGTTATCTTTTTATTAAAAAAATTTGACAAAAAATATGAATAAATTATGCTTGTACTGTTTGTTAACAATAAAGGATCACAATGGGGCCAGAACTCTTTGCTTTTACAAAAGAGATAGACAAGCTTCCCGCTTTTATACTCCTTTATCGTGAAAAGATTATCTATGCCAATAGATTCACAAGAGATTTTTTCGGCTACTCTCTTGATGATCTTCAAAAAAGATATGTTTGGGATTTCATTTCTGATGAAAATATCAAAAAAGATATACAAAATAGAGTTTTGCAAAGAATTTCTGGGAAATATTTTGAAAAGTATGAAAAGGTATTTACTGTTTCTACTACCCAGGGTCATTTTCTTTTAAAAGGAGTAGCCGATACCATCCAGTTGGATGGACAATATTATGGCGTACTTGTTTCATTGGATTGTACAGATGAATTGAAAGAGACAAAACTTCTTGAAAATATATTCAAATACGCTCCAGATATTATCGTTCAACTCGATCGAAATGGAATCATTAAAGTCAAAAGCAATGCAGTAACTATATTGGGATACGATCTGAAAGATGTTGTCGGAAAAAATATATTTGATTTTATTCATCCCGATGATAAAGAAAAGTTTCAAACTCTCCTTTCAAAAGCCTTTGACAATAAAGGAAAATCCTTTTTTATCGAATATCGTGTTTTGAATGCAAAAGGGAGATATGTTTGGTTGGAGGGAAATATCACCGTACCGCCAGATGAAAATGAAGCGATTTTGATCGAAAGAGATATCACCCAAAGAAAAAAGATTCAAGAAAAGATTCTCCATCTTACCTATTTTGATCCTTTAACGAAACTTCCAAACAGAGTGCTGTTTGAAGAGAGTCTTCGAGGTGTGGTTTTTCAAAGTAGATATGTGGCGCTTATTATGGTGAAAATAACGAACGTAGAGCAGTTACAGATCAATTGTACAAAAAAGGAGATATTTCATCGATTAAAAGAGATATTTGAGCAACTGTTTAGTCATTCCCTTATGGGTATTACATTGATGCATGAGTTTATGATAGCTTTTCCTTTTCATGAGTATGAGGAGTATAGGCAACTTGATACCATTTTAAAAAAATTACAAACGGAACTTTCATCCTTTGAGGCATGTTCAAAAAAGATACTTATCCATTACAACATCGGTATCGCTTTATATCCAAAATCGGCTAAAAATACAGAGGATTTGATCAATCTCGCCCAGATCGCCTTGTACCAGTCTATCAAAAAAGGTCCAAACAATATAGAGTTTTTTTCCAAAGATATCCAGAAGAAGTATGAAAGAGAACAAAAAATTTTGGAGTATCTTCCAAATGCTATCAAAAATAGGGAATTGCAGCTCTTTTATCAACCCATTTTTGATATCAAAACTTTACAGTGCATAGGTTTTGAAACACTGATTCGTTGGTTTTCTAAAGAGTTAGGGATCGTTCCTCCAAGCGAATTTATTCCGATTGCAGAAACAAACGGTTTTATTTCTGAAATAACCGATTTCGTTCTTGAAAGCGCTATGGGGGCAATGCAAGAATTCAAAAAATCATATTTTATAGCCGTCAATTTTTCCGCAAAAGATTTTAAATCCCAAAATCTTATTGATCGAATTGTGAAAAAGGCGAAAAATATAGATTTTGATCTCTCAAGACTTGTGATGGAGATAACAGAAACAACGGCTATGGAAGATCCTGAACTGGCCAAGATTGTCATACAGAAAGCAAAATCGTACGGGATACAGGTTGCTCTGGATGATTTTGGCACAGGATACTCATCTATGAGTTATCTCTCTTCGTTTGATGTGGATAAGATTAAAATTGATCTGAGTTTTGTGATAGATATAGTAACCAATAAGAAAAATGAGTTTATTGTGCGAACGATCATCGATCTTGCCCATTCTCTTGGTGCAAAAGCCTTGGCAGAGGGTATTGAAAATGAAGAGATTTTGGAGAAACTGAAAAGTTTCGGGTGTGATGAGGGACAAGGGTATTACTATTTGCCCTCCGTTTCTTTGGAGAAGATTCGAGAATTTTTAGGAGAAAAAAATGAAAAATAAAATAGAGTCTTTGCGAAAGAAGCTTATAGAGCTGGAAGCTCTTATGGGCTCTTTTTCTATGAAACTTCTTTTACAAAGAATCCTTTTTGAGTTAGGAAGAGAAGATATCGAGATACCTGATAGCATTCAAAATTTTCCATTGGACGCTTTTTCACAAAAGGAGCTTGATCAATTTATCCAGCTATTAGCGACGACTGTCAGCTCTATTTTAGGAGAAGATTTTGAAAAGGAGATAAAAAAGACATGGAACGAATAAAAAGTTATATATTCGGTTTTGATGAGATGAGTTATGGGGGATTGCCAAAATACTCAAACATCATCATAGGTGGAGCGCCAGGATCGGGAAAGACGACTTTCTCTTTACAAATTGCCTTTGAAAACGCCAAGAAAGAGAAGAAAAAAACGATTCTTTTTACTACCGTCTCCGAGCCTCCTTATAAAATGATCCGATTTTTAAGTGAATTTACCTTTTTTGACAAGGAGCTTCTCAACACATATGTTATTATAAAAGATATCAGTCCTATTATTAAAAGAGGGGCGAAAAAGGAGCTTTTAGAATTCATCGAAACAAGTATCAAAGAACACAAACCCGATCTTGTTATCATAGATTCGTTCAAATCACTATCGGAAGTCCTTTTTGAATCCCATCAAGAGAGAAAAAAATATGTATATGATCTGACCTCTTTTCTTTCGGTATGGCAGATTACCTCTTTATTTGTAGGAGAGTACTTTTTTGACGATTTTGAACATTTCGCAGAGTTTTCCATCACTGATGGAATCATCTATCTTCATGGAACGGATGAGTTTAGTCTACAAAAGAACTATATTCAGATCTTGAAACTGAGGGGTTCGGGATTTCTCAAAGGGCAGCAATATTTTGAGATAACAAACAAAGGGATAGAGATCTATCTCAGACTTCGGCCAGATGTTGAAAAATTGAAATATAGTTATATCGACGAGCGATTCGATGTACCAGAACTGCAAAAATTTTTACCAAACGGTCTAAGAAAACAGACGGCTACCATGATTTCTGGTCCAACAGGAAGCGGGAAAACAGTTTTGACCCTAAAGATTATCGAGCGCTATTTACAATCGAACCCGAAGAATAAAGCTCTTTATTTGGGATTTGAAGAGTTCCCGGGGCTCTTGTTGGAGTATTGCGAAAGTCTCAATATCGATTTGCAATCCTTTATAGAGGATGGAAGACTCCGTTTTCTCTTTTATTCTCCAATAGAGCTTGATATCGATAAACTTGCTTTTAAAATTTCACAAGAGATCGACGAAAACGAAGATAGTTTAGCCATCGCAATCGATTCGATTTCCTCTTTTCGATATTCGCAAAGGGATGATGTACGCTATCGAGAGTTTCTATGGGGATTGATGCAGCAGCTAAAATTTACCGGAAAAACGATCTTTTTCACATACGAGATCGAAAATCTGTTTGCATTAGAATTTTTGGCTCCAGATATGAAGCTCTCCTTGATTGCGGATAATGCTATTGTACTTCGATATAAAGAGGATCAAGGGCACATCAAAAAGACTATTACTTTTCTTAAATCGAGGGGAAATCCAACTGCTTCAAAAATTTATGATTATAATATTATTGTCGGCAAGGGGATCGAAATCAATTAGTGTTATTGACTGCCAAAACCATAAAGATCTGAAAAGAGTTTAATGCAAAGCAGTAATACATTGATAAAAAGAGCAATAAAAGGTATCGATATAGGAACTTTGAACCCTTTGAAATAGGGCTCTTGTCTTTTAATTTTTATTAGCGCCATATTGATAAGAATAAAGACGATAAAGAGCCCATAGCTGGTAAGTTCTGCAAGTTTAACAAGATCGATAAAATATGCAAAAAGAAGTATAAATAGACCGGTTATAATAGTAGCGTAGAGGGGTGTACGAGTACGAGGATGGATAGTTGCGAGAAATTGCGGTAAATTTTTCTGTTTTGCCAATCCATACAGCATTCTCGAAACCATAATGATCTGTACAAGTACACCGTTGATTATGGCAAAGAGTGCTATGATGCCCAAAAGATGACTTTCGCCACCAGTGAGTTTTTTGAATACCTCATCCAACGGTGCATCACTTTTCCCAAGGGTTTGAGGATCGATGGCGGTAACACTTACAAAAGCTATGAGAATATAAAGAACCGTTACCAAAAAGAGTGTGATAATTATAGCTTTAGGCATAGTTTTTTGAACATCTACCACCTCTTCTGAGAGTTTAACGATATCTTCAAAGCCAATAAATGCATAAAACGCTAGAAAACTTCCTAAAGCGATCTGTATCCAAATATCAATTTTTAAAGGTGGAATATAGCGCTCGATTGCAACGTTTGCCATATCTATCGATGAAAATCCATAGAAGATGATCAATACTAAACCAAAAATTTCAATGAGCGTAAAAAGTGCAGTGAGTGTCACGGACTCCTTTACTCCCCATATCGCAATACCGGTTAAAAATAGCAGTGTCAAAAAGAGTGTCAAAAACTCTCCGATATCGACTATAGGTCTGAGATAGCCATAAAATCCGCTTATTATGGCAGAAGATGAGAGAATCCCGGTAAGGATAATAATAAAACCCACAAGAGTAGAGATATTGGGCAAAGAAAATGCATGTTTAAGATAGTAAGCTTCTGCGGATGCATAAGGATAACGGGCCGCAAGTTCTGCGTAGCAAAGTGCCGTAAATAGAACTGCAAAACAAGCGAGTATAAATGAAAAAGGTGCATAATTGCCGCTGATTTGGGCAATTTTACCAATAAGAACATATATTCCGGCACCTATAATGTTCCCAGCCCCATAAAAGATGAGATAAGGAAGTGTGACTGCACGTTTTAAAGAAGGTTCGCCCATTTTTCTCTCCATCTATTTTCTTAATATAATTGTAATCAATTTGCACTATAATTACTTATATCATTGCATAATAACGAGAAAAGAAGTCTGTATGAAGATAAAGGTACGAAGATATCATCCACAGTTCGAACCTCCATCAATCGATATGGAGTATGAAATCCCACCTCAGCTGACACTCTTGGAGAGTTTAGAATATATCAAAAAAGAAAAAGACAGAACGCTTACATTTTCCTCCATGTGCCGCAGTGGAGTGTGTGGCAGTTGCGCGATGCGGGTAAATGGCAAAGAGGTACTGGCCTGTGAGTATAGAGTTCAAGAGGGTGATTTCGTAGAGCCTTTGCAAAATAGCGAAGTGTTGCGAGATCTTGTGGTAGATGGGCAGAAAGCTTTGGAAACACTTAAAAATGCAAAGGCTTATCCATTGTCGATGCAAGAAAAGCAGCTTCAAGAGAGTGATATTGAGCAGTTTGAAAAGCAAAGCGATTGTATCTTATGTCAAAGCTGTTATAGCAGTTGCCCAGTCTATGAGACAAATGACTCTTTTTTGGGTCCATTTGCTTTGACAAGGGCATATCGATATGTCATCGATGCAAGGGAAGAGGAGAAAAAAGAGCATATCGATGCAGTGGTACGAAACGGTATATGGGACTGTACGCTTTGTGGTAATTGTACGATAGTCTGTCCACAGGGGATTGATCCGAAAAATGATATTTTGATGCTGCAAAGTTGGGCTGCCAGATTTGGCCATACGAATCCAAATATGGGATCTTTTGGAAGTTTTGGATTGGAGTTTTGATGGATAGAAACGCTTACAATATAGAACTTTTTTCAGCAGTGCCAAATTTCATTATCGATGATATCAATCGATACGGCAAAATCGTTGAATTTTATAAAAATATGCCGGCAATGAATAGTGATGATACGATGCGTTATTTCTATTTTATCATAGAAGGTCGTATAAAGGTGTATCAGTTCAATTTTGAAACTTCTAAAGAGCAGACAATCAAGATTTTAAGCCGTGGTGATATGTTTGATGTAGTTGTTTTGATGGATGACAAACCTCATGAAGTTGTCACCCAAGCATATGAAGACACCAAAGCCCTTCGTATTCCAATCGATAAAGTGCGAGAGTGGATCGATAGTAACAAGGATTTTCGGAAACTTTTTTTCCGCTATGTTGCCAACGAGATGCGAAATCTTGAAGAACTTGCTACGGATTTGAGTCTTTTAGATACCTCATCCAGATTTATTAAGCTTCTTTTGAAAAATTTCGATCCATCTACCGCCAAGCTTAAACTCATCCACGATCTTCCTCATGAAGAGTTAGCCTCACTGATAGGGACTGTCCGCCATGTAGTCAATAGGCATATTCAAGAGTTAAAAAAAGATGGCAGCCTAGAAGTGGAGCGAAAAAAAATCAAACTGAACAATATTGCTAAACTCATTGATCGATTGCAACTGAAGTAGCAGATAATTTTCTATAATCGTACTAAAATCATTTCAACCAAAAAGATAAAGGAGGTTGAAATGAAAAAACTCTTTGTGAGTATTGCGGCTGCTTCACTGTTGGTCAGCGGTGCCTTTGCTTCTGTTGCAAGTAAAGCCGAGTCAAACAAAGCTGTTGCGCAAGCAAAAACAGAAGTCAAAAAAGAGCAAAAAGAGCTCAAAATTGTACAAGAGGCCGTTGATGCCGTTGCATTGACCAATAAAGTGCTCGCAGAACTGGAAAAAGGGAATAAAGATCAGGCCATCAAAGATCTTGAAGATGCCATTGGCAAATTGGAAGTAGTGCTCAGTGCCCCAAACGCTCCTGCACTTATTCCGATAGACAGTACAATCGAAGTTGTCGATTTTCCAGGAACACTGCAAGATATTAAAACTGCGATTATTAGCGTAAAGGCGTTGTTAGCGCAAAATAAAATCCAAGAAGCACGAGCGATTCTCGATACGTTACGAAGCGAAATTGTGTTAAAAGTTGTCAATCTTCCATTAGCTTCCTATCCAGCGGCATTGAAATTAGCTGCTAAATTTTTGCATGAAAACAGAATCAATGAAGCGAAAAACGTTTTAAATCAAGCACTCGCAACATTTGTAGAAGTTGATGTTGTCACACCTATCCCGCTTTTACAAGCGATCCATCTTGTTGAAGTTGCCCAAAAAGAGGCAAAAAAAGATAAGAAAAAAGCTCTCGATATGCTTGACGAGGCAAAACGGGATCTCAAAAAAGCCGAAGCTCTTGGTTATACAAGTGATTCCGATACAACATACAAGATGCTAGAAGATATGATCGAAAAGGTGGAAAAAGAGATCAAAGGCAAAAACAGAGCCGAAAAACTTTTTGAGGAACTTTTGGAAAAACTCAAAGAGTTTAAAGAAAAAGCTGTGAAAAAAATCAATAAATAAAGGAGAAAACCATGGCAGTAGTAGGATTTCATCATTTAGAGGAACTGTTTCGAAGAGGTGCGAGTCTAGATATCAAAAAGGGACATGCAAAAGAGGTAACAGATATTGTAGAGCAAAAACTGTATGATTTGCTTTTAATGGGACAAAAAGCGGCAAAATACAATAACAGAGATGTTATATGGAAATATGATCTTCCTATAACAAAAGGCTTGGAAGAGACGATCAATGAGTTTAAAAAACTGGAACAAGAGATTGAGCTGAAAGATATTTTGGAGCGTCTTGCAACCTATCCTCCTCTTTTGGAGTTGGAAGCGGAGCTTGAAAAGAGCCTTCCTGAGATTGTAGGTGGTTTGACACTTGTTTTAGCAAGAATCATGAAAAAACTAGACGAAGAAAATAGATCCGTAACACATGAGCTCATTGAAAAAGCCAAAAGTGTCATGGATTTGACGTTATAGGAGGCTGTTATGGTTGGTTATCAAAATATGCTCGATAACAAAGAGCTACTGAAAAATTTTGAAAAGCATTCCAAAATTGCTGGAGTGATCTTTTTGCTTTTAGGATTAGTGGGAATTTTCTTTCCCGCTATCATGAGTTTGACGACAGCCTATTTCGTTGCTTTTTTATTCATATTCAGTGGGATTACCATCGGATATCATACATGGCAGACAGATAGAAAGGACTGGCTTGGATGGCTTAAAGCCTTTATCTACTTTTTAACAGGGGCTTTGGTTATCTTTTTCCCGCTTCCTGGAGTTGCAGCGCTCGGAATTATTTTGGCTATCTACTTTTTTATGGATGGTTTTGCCTCTTTTGCACTTTCTGGACAGATGAAGGGAGAGAATAAGTATTGGTGGTTAATTTTACTTAATGGAATTTTGTCTATTGTTATAGGTGTGATCTTTTTGATCGGTTGGCCATTTAGTTCTCTGTTTTTAGTGGGTCTTTTTGTTGGAATCAGCCTTTTCTTTGATGGAATCATTCTTCTTACGATGAGCTCCCAAATTAAAAAACTTGACTAACTCATAAGAGACTTTTCTCTTATGAGTCTTTTTATGCTATCAAAGTTGCAGATAATCTCCTCAAATTTATTTACAATTGCTTTAAATAATTACAAGAAGGAGAAAAAAATGGTAATTAAAAAGGAAGCGGCAAAAATATTGCTGGCACTGCACAGAAGCGATGATAAAACAATCAATGTGGAAAAACTCAATAAAGAGGCTGTCGAAGAGCTCAATCTCTCTGGTCTTGTCCGATTTCCGATTCCTGCAAAAATAGAACTGACATATAGCGGTTCAATCGTAGCGCAAATATTGGCTGATATAGAAAATAGCATAGAAAAGATAGATGAGTGGAAAGAGAACTTCAAATGGGTAAGTTCTGAAGTTATTGCCATGATTGATGCAGCCATTAAAGGTAAAAACAAAACAACAAAAGTGACGAATGATGAACTAGAAAGAAGAGGATTTGCAAAAAGTGGTGAACTCACTTCTGCTGCTCTTGAACTTTTTAATGCGTATGCCATTACTGAACCAGAACTCTCAATCGATGCTAAGCTTGCTGAATATATTCGTAAATCTCCTATGGGGCCAACGGATGCACACTATCTGCCAATTGAAGGAAATAGTAAAGATTTGTTAGAGGCAATGCGGCTCATCGCATACTCAGTGCCGCATGGAGACTTTTTTACCTTCACAGAACTTGGACAAGCGGTCAAAGAGACATTGACTCTTGGCGGATGGGCAAATGAGGGAAGTGTTTTGGATATCTCTATTTTGGAATCTATCGCTTTGGTAGCCGATGGAGAGGATGTGGATGTAGATAGGCTTATGCAGTTAGAAGCTCTTGGATATGTAAGCGATGTCGATACATTGACAAAAGCTGGAGAGAAAGCGTTAGAGGTCTATCGAATCTTTAAGGATAAAACAGAAAAACCACTTCGATCTTTTGCTATTGAAAAAGAGGAAGTTGAAACGCTTAAAACGATCGATCGAATCTGGAAAGAGAAGTACACTTCAAATCCAGAAGAGACGGCAAACTTTGATGAAATCAAAAAAGAGCTTGTGGATAGAAAAGTACGAGAATATAAACGTATTCTTGAAAAATATGGAAGAAGACTTGATGAGATGCCGAAGAAAAAGCAAGAGATTGCCAAAAAGTTTGGTGAAGCAAAAGATATGGTGCAGTGGTTTGAAGAAAACTTCGATCTTCGAGAGTATCTTTACAGCTTGGAGACATTCGGTCTTATTCAAGAAGGAGTTGATAGCAAAGGAAGAGCAGTCTACTATGTCACTGAAAACGGTCAAAAAGTTATCCAAGATCAGGCTGATGAGCGAAGTATCCACTCTTGGAGCGTGAAAACCCTTACGATTTCAAATAAAATCTTTAGTTCTCCAAACAGAGAGTGGGTGGAAGAGGCAAGAAAAGAGCGAATTTTGGGAACCTATGAGCCAAGCAGTTCAGGTCTCCTTTACGAAGAGCTTGCAAATGGTGAAAAACTTCCGTTCATGACGCGCTATGAAATGGATATTTTTAAAATGATTCCGGACCATGGCGTATCTTGTGAAGTTATTTTAGATAAGACTTTACATGAAGATGAGTATATGCATCGAAAAGAAGCCCTTGATAAACTCGAAGCCAAAGGGTTTATCGAAATTTTACCGGATGGACACATCATTGAGACCGAATATGGAAAATTGATGGATGAAGCGTTGAGTGGTGTGCCAGAAGGGTTTGGAGTTCCTGTAAATCCAACGATTTACCGTGTAGTCAAAGCGATTGCCCAGACTGGAAGTATGTATGTCAAAGAGCAAAAGGTACGTATAATGCCTGAAAATATCAAAGAAGCTATTCAAAAAAGTGGTCTTAGTAAAGAGAGTTTTGAAAAAGCCTATATAGCTGCGCGAGAAGCGAAATTTTTAGGAAAAAACAGCGTCAATGAAGCGGGATTAAAAATGCTTCAAGCCGTTGAAATCCTCAACGGCTGAGTTGCAACAAAAGTTGCAGAAAAATTAAGTAAAAAGATGTAAACTATTATTACTAATATCCCATAAAGGAGGAAAATATGGGATTCAATGAAAAGCTGCAAGAGATATTGGATTCTCAGGTGGATGTTGTCAAAAAGGTGATGAGCCTTGTAAGTGAGAGTATCGATGAACTCAAAGAAAAAGCAAAAGCAGAAAAGCGCTCTTTGGATGAGGTAATCGATGAGATTTTACAGAAAGTGAATATAAATAAGAAGGAGGGGGAAATGGGAATGCCACTACTTGGAGATAAGTTTCCATCAATCAATGTCCAAACAACACATGGACCAATGAGTTTACCAGATGATTTGAAAGGAAAATGGACAGTACTTTTTAGCCATCCTGCAGACTTTACACCAGTATGTACGACTGAATTTGTCAGTTTTCAAAAGCACAAAAAGGATTTCGACGAGATTGGTGCACAGCTGATTGGTCTATCCATCGACCAAGTATTCAGCCATATCAAATGGGTTGAGTGGATTAAAGAGAAACTTGATGTAGAAATCGAATTTCCAATTATTGCAGCAACAGACACATTGGCAGCGCAAATTGGTATGGTGCACCCAAACAAAGGAACCAATACAGTTCGAGCAGTCTTTATCATCGATCCTGAAGGAGTTGTGAGAACAATTCTTTACTATCCACAAGAGATTGGTCGAAACATTCCTGAAATTGTACGGGCTGTTAAAGCACTTCAAAAAAGTGATGCCGAAGGTGTTGCAACACCTGCAAACTGGCCAGAAAATGAGCTTATTGGCGATAAGGTTATCATCCCACCTGCTACTGATTGCGAAACTGCGAAGAAACGAACCGAAGAGTATAGCTGCTATGATTGGTGGTTCTGCTACAAAGAGTCGAAATAAATTTCAGGCCCTTTGGCCTGATGTTATTTTTTTCATATAACCTTTTTTCGTATTCTTTTTTATTTTTTGATTTAGCTCAGGGAAAAATACACCAAAATCCCCTTTTATACCCGTCGATTCCGTTGCTTTTTTGGCAACTGTTTCCTCTTGAAAAAAGAGAAAATGGTGACCATCAAACTTTTTATTCATATAGTTAAATAGTTTTTTCCCATCAGAATGGGTCACTCGTGCTTTTTGAAGTCTCTGAAAGAAACGCTTGAACTTCTCTCTTCTCTCTTTTTGGGAGAAAAAAAGAGTTCCTCCAATGACAATAAATAAGATATCTGCTAGTATGAGAATGAAAATAAAAAGATGGGTGTCACCACCTGTTGCCGATTTAAACCCATGTGTTGCAGTAGCGACCCTATCATTCATAACAGATCCTAAAAAATAAATATCTATAATAAATATAGCGCAAAAAGATATTTTTTAATTTAAATAAAAATTATAATTAATGCAGTTTGATAAATGCGGAAGGTGGAACGGATATAGAGTTGGTATCGATTTTTTCTTTGCTTTTGATATATACATATGCGCCATTTTCTGTTTTAAAAATGCCAAGAAAATGCTCTTTGAACTGTAGCCACTCTATTGATCCATGAAGGGAGTTTTTTGAAGAAGGTTGCAACAAGATCTTTTCGGGTACAATGAGGATATCACACTCTTTTTCGCATCGTATATTGGTTTGAAAGGATGTTTGCAACGAAGGGATGTAAAGAACCCCATCTTTCGTATAGGCTTTGAAGATATTTTTATATCCAAGATATTTTGCGACAGAAATGGTTTTTGGATGAGAAAAAACCTCCTCTTTTGTACCTGTTTGTTCGATTTTTCCATCGATCATCACAGAGACGGAATCGGCCAAAAAATAGGCTTCGTCCAAATCGTGTGTTATAAAAAGTGTTGGAATTGCGAACTCTTTTTGTACCCTTTTCAAAAACATCCAAAGCTCTTGTTTCAATGTCATATCTAGAGCACTAAAAGGTTCATCCAGAACGAGAAGTTTTGGTTGAATAGCGAGGGCTCTAAGAAGGGCCACCCTTTGACGTTCCCCTCCGCTTAAGGTGGATGGATATCGATGAAGCAGTGGTTCAAGACGGCTCAAAGTGAGCAACTCATCGAGAAACTTTTTATCGACATCTTTTTTTTGTGCTTTAAGGCCATACAGGATGTTCTCATGTACATTCATATGGGGGAAAAGGGCCAAATGCTGTGGAACATAACCAAAATCTCTTTCATGGGGTTGGAGTGAAGTGATATCCTTTTGATCAAAATAGATTTTCCCAGATTGAGGTTGAATTAGCCCGAGAATCAATTTCAAAAGGGTGCTTTTCCCAGCCCCGGATGGACCAAGCAGAGCATGGGAAGAAGTAGGCACCGAAAGATTAATCCCTTCGAGAGTGAATGAGCCCATCATTGCATGTACATTGTGAAGAGCGATCACCTTTGCAACCTTTGTAGGAGCATTCTTGTAAGAAAAAGTGCTCCAAGACCAAAGGATAGAAGTATCAGAATGATTGTCACTGTGCCTTTGATATCTGCCATCTCGAGATGCAGATAGATAGAAATGGGCAGTGTCTCCGTACGAAAAGGCATCGTTCCCGCAATCGTTAAAGTAGCTCCGAACTCTCCCAGCGCTTTTGCCCAGCTAAGAATCATTCCTGCAATTAGTCCTCTTTTTGCCAAAGGTAAAGTGATAGTAAAAAAGGTATACAAAGGATTTGCTCCAAGAGTATTTGCCGTATTTTCAAACTCCGTATCCACCTCGTCAAACGCCGCTTTTGCAAAGCGAGTCGCAACGCCAGCAATGGTTAGAAATTGCGCCAAAACGATACCGCTGAAGCTGAAAACAAATGTGATGAGGTTGTTTTGTATCCACTCTCCCAAAGGATTGTTGAAAAAGATAAGAACGATGGCTCCCAAGGCTGCTGGAGAGACCACCATAGGAAATTCGAGGAGTGTATCGATAATGTTTTTGCTCATAAAGGAGTAGCGCGAAAGAGCAAAACCTGCCGGTATTGCAACCAAAAGAGCTAGAATTGTAGCAATGGTTGCAGCTAGAAGGGATGTTTTTACAGCAAAGAGGATCCTAGCTGAATGAAGATAGGAAAGGAATTCGTTTGGATGAAAAAAGTACAAAATGGAAGCGATCAATCCTCCATATAAAAGCAGTAAAAATAGAGCAAAAGGAATCGTCAATCGCTTCACTGCCCGATCCACTCCTGTGGTACCTGATATGTGCCACCCACAGGTTTTGTAGCCCCAATAAATTCCTTCGCCGCATCGAGCGTTGCAAAATAGTGGTACTTGGCAAAGATCTTTTGCCCTTCTTGTGATGTTAAAAAGTCGATAAACTGCTGGGCAAGTTTTGGATGGCGGCTAAATTTGGAGATGGCAATAGGGATATAGCCTATACGGACAATCTCACTGGGCTTTAAGGGGATCGTCTCGATTTTTTCGGGATTCCAGTAGTGAAACACTCTCCAGCCGATGACTGCATCCGCTTGCTGTAAAACAACTGCATTGGCCGTTTTGGCACACGATCCTGTATATCCCACAAGATTTTTTCGAAACTGCTTTTTTTGTTTGGGAGTGAAGTTCTTCTCCAGTATCTCAATGGCGTATGCCCCAACACATACCCCTTGCGGATTTGCGATAGCGACTTTAATACCAGGTTTTGTAAGGTCTTTTAGAGAGTGAATATGTTTGGGATTTCCTTTTGGGACATTGATGGCTGGAACCAAATAGACAACGATTTTTTCGCTTTTTGGATCCACAAGCCCCTTTTTCTTGGCTATCTCCATATAGTCTGAGCTTCCTGGAAAGTAGAGATCTCCTTGCTTTGTAAGCTGCATTTGTGAAAGCACAAAACCGCTTCCACCAAAGATGATATCTACATGTATGCCCGTTTTTTTCTCGAAGGCTTTGGCAGCCTCTTCGGTCGCTGGTTTGCTGGCACTTCCAGCAAAGATTAAAAGATGCTCTTTTGCTAAAAGCACTGTCAAAAAAGCAACAAGGAGAACTATTTTTTTCACATCCCCTCCCTCTTTTTTCAAAAATTATAGCATGTACTATGTTTACACGAAAATTGCACACTCGATTTTGTATAGTATAGGGAATTAAACAAAAGGAGATGTTATGAGACGAGTAACGATATTTGTAGCTGCAATGGCTTTGATAGGAATGATGGGTTTGCAAGCGAGCGAAATGAAGTGTGGCTCTGGCATGATGCCAAAGAGTGAAACCAAAATGATGGATAAAAATGAGATGATGAATAAAAATGGAATGCATAAGTGTAATTCTGGAATGATGCAGAAGATGCAAGAAAAAAATAGTACGAAAAATATGAATAAATGTGGTGATGGTATGATGAATATGAAACCACAAAGTATGAATATGCCTATGAAAAAAATGATGATGGCAAAATGTGAATGTATGGAAAAGATGAAAAATATGATGAAAGAGTGTAAAGCACGTATGAAGCAGATGAAACAAGAGTCTATGCAGATGAAAGATCAAAAAATGATGAAGTGTCCTATGTGCGATAAAAAATAGATTGAATAGATTGATGGAAAAAAGAAGAGCCTTTCTGATACTTTGCGGCGCCTCTTTCTTTGTTCCACCCGCGACTCTCTTGGCTAAAGATCAAAAAGAGACGCTCCAAGCACTCATTGAAATGCTCATCCCCTATTCAGACAAACCGCTACGAAACGCTTCTCAAAACTATATCTATTTTATTTTCACGCATCCTTCATTGAACGACAAAAAAAGGAAATTTTTGAAAAATTCTCTTCTTTGGCTCGATACATTTTCTATAGAAAAAAAGAGAAAAAGTTTCGATGCACTTGCAAATAACGAGCGACAATTCCTTCTTGAAGAGCTGCTTGAGTATAACTGGGGCAAAGAGATGATAACCCAGTACACCATTTTACTTCTGGAAGCAACACTGGGTGATCCGATCTATGGCATAAATCCGAAAGGGTTGGGATGGGAAAGAGTCGGTTTTACGCCAGGATTTCCAAGACCAAAGAGGATATATCGTGGAAGTTGATGTGTGTATTGTAGGCAGCGGTGCCGGAGGAGCTCCCATAGCCTACGTTTTACAGCAAGCTGGATTTGATGTGGTGGTAGTAGAAAAAGGTCCATATATCAAAAGGGAAGATTTCAGTAAAGATGAGATCGCACTTCGAAGAGGGATATTCCGAAGCAATATCAATGAAGAGTTTCATGTCATCTATCAAAATGGTAAGCGTTACGTTGGCAAAGAGTGTGGATGGAGTTTCAATAACGGAAGCCTCGTAGGAGGCGCTACCAATTTTATGAGTGGCTATTTTCACCAGATGCAGCCTATCGATTTTCGGTTAAAAACGGAATTTGGTGCCATAGAAGGAGCAAATATCGAGGATTGGCCCATAACATATGAGGATTTGAAACCCTATTATGACAAAGTTGCTCATGTTGTAGGAGTCAGTGGAGAGGGACTACCCTATCCTCCTTTGAAAGAGAATATTGCTGCACAATGGTTTGATGAAGCGTGTCGAAAGTTAGGGATTCGTCCCGTAAAAACTCCCAGGGCCATTCTCTCTTTACCTAAAGGAGATAGAAACAGCTGCGTCTATTCGGGATTTTGTGGAAGTTATGGCTGCAGCAGCGGCGCAAAATCGAGTTCACGAGAGGCTATGCTGCAAGATGTTAAGATATTAGATAACTCTTTTGTATATAAGCTTGATAGCGATGCAAAAAGGGTGCATACGCTGTACTATTTTGATCAAAAGAAAAAATCACATAAGATCCGTGCCTCAATCTTCGTTTTGGCACTTTCACCTATTGAGACGGTTAGACTGCTTTTCAATTCAAAGAATAGATACTTTCCCAATGGCCTTGCCAACAGCTCATCCCACCTTGGGAAAAACCTCATTTTCAGTGCAGGTGGGATTGGCGGAGGAGTGATGAAAAAAGAGATGATGCACGAAGATCTCTTTACGGAACTTCAAAATAGAGCTCTCTTTTTGAATAGAAGCTTGAAAGAGTGGTATGTGTATGAGAAGGGTAATCGACGGCAAAAGGGAGGAGTGATCGATTTTTTGTTTGAACATAGCAATATCATCATGCAGGCGCAAAATAGAATGTGGAACGGCAACAAGCCTCTTTGGGGTGCGCAGTTGGCGAAACGATTGGAGAAGATCAACAATGAGCGGGTAATACAGTTTGAAGTGTTCAATGACTGGCTACCTACCGATCGTTGCCACATTGGCATAGAACCGGGTTTGAAAGATAGATGGGGGATCAACGTTGCAGCTATCTATCTGGATGCCCATCCAAGAAACAGAGAAGTTGCAAACTTTTTAGGAAAAAAAGGGATAGAGGTACTGAAAAAAATGGGTGCAACATCGCTCTACTACTCTTTGAGCGATGATCCACCCACCAACCTGGTGGCAGGTGGATGCCGATTTGGAAATGATCCTAAAAATTCTCTTCTCGATCCAACTTGCAGATCTTGGGATCTAGAGAACCTCTACATCAGTGATGCTTCTTTTATGCCAACTGGCGGAAGCGTTCCTTATACCTGGACCATTTATGCAAACGCCTTTCGAGTGGCTGAGAATGTCAAAAAGCAATTACGAAAGAGCATAAACTAAAAAAGTTTTACAAATCAAACTTTTTTGCTGTATCTATCGAGCGCACTATGACAAAAATGAGTGAAAAAAGAACAACGCAAAAGATAATGGCATAGCCTGTTGGTAGATCCAAAAAATATGAAAAAAGTAAGGCTACAATAGTTGCAAGAGTGCCAAAAGTCCAGGCAAAAAGAAGTTTTGGTACCTTTTTTTGAACCATTGCTGCGTATGCCGGAGCGATAAGCAAAGCAAAAACCACTAAAACTCCTGCATTTTGTACCGATGAGGTGACTGTGATGGCCAGCATCGAAAAAAAAAGAATCTCTTTTGGTAGACCTGTCAGTTTAGGATAGACAAAAAACATCACAAGGGCTACAAAAGTATATATCAAAGCGGCTTTGCCTACATTTTTTGGCATGGTAAACAAAATATCGGTAGCACTCATTTTGTTAAACAGCTCCACCCCCTCGCTGCTTTGGGCTAAGATCAGCATAATAGACGAGATTCCAAGGGCGTATAAAAGAGCGATAAATGCTTCAATAAAGGCTACTTTTTTCGTAGCAATCGCTATGATTATACCTGCACCGAGTGCGAAGAGAAATACAAGAGGGGTTTGGTAGGCTCCATCCAAAAAGGCTAAGCTTATGGCCATTCCGACAGCAGCAATCTGCCCAATAGCAAGGTCGGTAAATATAACTCCTCGTTTAATAATCTCAATCCCAAAAACGGCGTGAATAAAAACGAGCAAAATGGCCAGCACAAAGGCTGGCCAAAGAATTGTTAACGCTGACATAATCTTTTCTCATAGATGAGGTAGAAGTTTTCCAAACTATCGGCACCCGGCACTGCACCTATATCGTGAGGAAGTATAACAACTCTTGCTCCCGTTTTTGCTGCAATGTAGTTAGCTGTCTTTTTTTCGTGGTATGGGTCTTGCAAAATGGTTTTGACATTTTCTTGCTTCATAAGAGCAATGAGTTTTAAGGTATGTTTCGAGCTTGGAGTGATGCCAGGAAGGGATTCAATGGTTCCAACGCTCACAATTTTGTAGCGATTTAGAAAATAGTTGTAAAGCTGATGATACTGTACAACTTTCAATCCTTTGCATGGAGCCATTTTTGCGTCATACTCTTGTAAAAAACTCTTCCAGTGTTGTAAAAAAGAGGCAAGATTTTTTTCATACTCTTTAGCATGGAGTGAATCAATCTTTTGCAGTCTTGATGCTACTAGCATCGCAATCGGGATGATATTGTGCGGGTCCGTATTGAAGTGCGGGTTGCCTTGGGGGTGGATATCGCCATAAGCTCTGGAGACTGCTTTTGGTTTATTGATGAGCTCTATAACCTGGCTGGCATCGACAAATCCAAGACGACCCGGATTTATTTTGCCGTTGTTTGCGCTTGTCAAGAGTGGTGGAAGCCAGCCGATTTCAAGTCCGGCTCCATTGATAACAAGCATATGGGCTCGGCTCAGTTTCCCTATCAATGAGGGTTTTGGCACGACAAAATGGGGATCGTATTTAGGAGTGGCTAATACGTTTACTTTGACATATTTGCCCCCCACTCTTTTGACAATTTCACCAAGATAGCCATAGGTTGCAACTACATCTACTTTTGCAAAGACTCCTGTAAAAATTAAAAGTATTAAAACTATTTTTCTCATTATGTATCCTTTAAAATGCATGTGCGCCGTGAGCGCCAGCTTCAATGTTGATCGAAAAGATTATCTCATTGATATCTTTTCTGACACCACCAATCATTTTGGACCGATCATGGCTATATTGGAGCCGAAGACGAGACATCTCAAAGGGTTTATACTCTATCATTGCGGTATAACGATCAAGATCATCCGGTTGATTGTCGCTATTTTTAAAGAGTGTATCGTATCGAACGCCACAGCTATAGTTTCTGTTGATCTGATAGACAAGCTGAGTATAAAGACCGGCTTGTGTTGTTGCATCTTCTTTATAGCGCCATAAAGCTTCACTTTGCCATGTCAAAAAGCTGTAGGCATCGAGATAGGTTCTGGTAGTCAGATCCAAACCATAGATATCTGTCTCTTTATTCTCTATATGTTTCCCATGGGCGATGCTGGCTCCTGCCAAGAGAGTTGTATCACTTACATCTGTACTCGTTTTGATATAACCAACATAGAGATTGTTTTTTTCACCATATCCAAAGCTTCTCTCGTTACTTCCTTGCATAGCCTCAATTCCAAACATGAGATACGTATCAGTCGGAGCTATCCACTGCAGTTGAATACCAGCATCGTTGATACCATCAGTGCCCAGCATCGCTTTATAAACAAGTGGCTGGGTATCAAAGTGCCAGCTGTGTTGATGTTTGGCGTTGATGCGACCAAAGTCACTTCTGAATTTTCCGGCTTTCACTCTAAGATTGTATGGCAGGCTTCTTGTTGTTACAAACGCCTCTTCTATCTCAAACTCATCGGGATGCAGATGAAAGATAGCAAATGCATCCAAATATGGATCCACTGCCGAGTGGAGTGCCAGTTCAGCATAGTTGAAATTAAATCCTCTGTTTTTGTTAAATGCCAGATCCTCCTCTTCTGCCTTCTTGATAAATCCAGGAATGGAATAGCCTTCATACTCTGAGTTTTTCACATCTCTTGCAACTGCCGAAGCATTTAAAATAAAAGCGATATCCGGCAAGAAATTCGTTTGGTTGAATGCAGCCGTAGTATTAGTGGCTTGTTCTATTTTTGCTTTGAGCTCTTCAAGTTGTCGATTTTTATCTTTTGCTTCAAGTGCGTCCAAGCGTTTTTGCAACTGCTCAATCACTTTTTGCTGTTTGGATACGATTTTTTTGAGCTCTTCAACTTCTGTTTGGGCAAAAAGCACAGATGTAAGAGCAATAGAGCCTAAAAGAAATTTTTTCATACTACTCTCCTCTATATGATTTTAAAAATAATAATGTGAATAGTTTAGAGCATTACAGGTGGAGAGCGAACTTTTAGAAGAGTGGGTCTATTTGATAGCTTTAGAGTAAGAAGCGTTCTTACAGGTAAAAAAGGGACTGTTTCAATATCTATAATTTGGCAAGATATCGGGGTGTCACCACTTGAGATATTGGATTGCAACACGCAAACAGGACAGTTGTTATGGGGTTTGAGGTCATCGTGGTGATGGAAGACTCCAAGGAGGGTTGCAACTAATAGAGTAATACTAATAAATTTTTTTACTATGAGTCTTTTTTTCATTTGGAGAAATTGTAGCACAAACTAAAGAGTTGACTAAACAGGCTCGACGAAGAGCAAATTTTTATCTATTACAATTTGCAGCTGTTTCGCCTTGTTTAGTCACTATTTTACAATAGGCCAAGCAGCGCTACTGCTAAAACGGGAGGTGTTATGACCAGTCCCACTTTCATATACTCTCCCCAGCCAATTTTTACGCCTTTGTTAGCCAAAACATGCAGCCAAAGAAGCGTAGCGAGTGAGCCAATAGGTGTCATTTTCGGTCCAAGGTTGCATCCAAGAATATTCGCATAGGCTAGGTGCTGGGCGTTTGCTTGGTCCAGTGCTATATCCATCACCATAACTGTTGGCATATTGTTCATCACTGAACTAAGAAGAGCCGATAAGAATCCTGTACCGTATACTGCATGGGTTTGGCTCATATCTTGCAAAGCCACAATTATCTTTGCTATCTCATCGGTGAGTCCAGCGTTTTTGAGTCCAAAAACCACTACATAGAGTCCTATACTAAACCATACCACCTGCCAAGGGGCGATTTTGAGTGTCATGAGAGGTTTGACTGCTTTGAAGTGCGCTCCAAGCGCCAAAAAGACCAAAGCACCTCCCAAAGCGAAGATTGAGACTGGAATGTGGTAGATATCTCCAATGAAGTAGCCAACAAGAAGTAGACCTAAAAAGAGCCAGCTGAGCATAAACATCGTTTGGTTTTTGATAACACTTGATGGATCTTTTAGCAGCGTTGTATCCACCTTTTTTGGAATGCTTTTACGAAAATAGACGTAAAGCACCACAATTGAGGCAATAATACTTAAAAGATTTGGCAAAAACATCGCTTTTGCATACTCCCAAAAGCCGATACCAAAATAGTCAGCCGTAACGATATTGGTGAGATTGGAAATCACGAGCGGATTGGAAGCGCTGTCTCCTATAAATCCGCCAGCCATAACAAAAGCAAAAAGTGCTTTTTGATCAAGTTTTAGTATTCGCATCTTTGATAGCAAAATAGGCGTCAAAATCAAGGCTGCCCCGTCATTGGCAAAAAGGGCGGCGACTATTGCTCCAAGAATCAAAGAGTAGATAAACAACTTTGTGCCACTTCCGCCACTCAGCTTTGCCATCTTCAGTGCTGCCCACTCAAAAAAACCGATTTCATCCAAAACCATCGATAAAATGATGATACCAATAAAGGCTAACGTTGCATCCCAAACAATTCTGACAACCTCTACCACATCACCCCAGCTTACAACGCCAAGCAAAAGTGCAGCTACCGCTCCGAGCATTGCCGTTGTACCAATCTGTAGCCCCTTTGGCTGCCAGATTATGAGGATTAAAACGACCAAAAAAAGAGTGATTGCAGTAATCATGACAAAATCCAGTTAAAAAGATATCCGATGATCATGATACCAACGCTTACTACCCCAAAAAAGATAGCAAGCAGTCTTGTGCTCATGATCTTTTTCAAAATCATCGCTTCTGGTAGACTCAGAGCCGTAATGGCCATCATAAAGCTTAGAGCCGTTCCAAGACTCATGCCCTTGTCCACCAAAACTTCAATCAAAGGTAAAACCCCAGCAGCATTGGAGTACATCGGAACGCCAAGAAGGGTTGCCAAAGGCACGGCATACCATGCGTCTTTCCCGGCAAGCTGGACAATTAAGTCAGTCGGAACGTATCCGTGGATAAATCCTCCGATTGCTACCGCAATCACTACATAGGCCCATATTTTTTTGAGCAGATCCATTGTATGATACCGGGCCTCTATGGCTCTATCTTTCAATGGAAGTGGCACCGCCTCGAAAGCTTCGGCATTCATTGGTTTTGGTTTGATCAAAATCTCATCTTCCAGATCCATTTTTCCAATAATAATTCCGGCCAGTATCGCAACCAAAAGGCCAAATCCGATATACAGAGCCGTTATTTTCCACCCAAATAGAGCAAACAGCAAGGCGATAGCAATCTCATTGTTCATAGGAGCGGAGATAAGATAGCTAAAGGTGATGCCAAGTGGAATTCTTGCTTGCAAAAAACCTAAAAAAAGCGGAATGGCGCTGCAGCTGCAAAATGGCGTGATAATGCCAAAGAGCGCTGCTAAAACGTGGCCTACAAGAGGGTGCTTTGTAGCCAGATAGTCCCGTACCCGCTCAATTGGAAAATAACTTCTTATAAGGGTAATCAAAAAGATAATGACTACCAATAGGGTAAAAATCTTTACCGTATCATAAATAAAAAAATCAAAGGCGTCGGCAAGTTTGCCAGAAAGCCCAAGCCACTGATAAACCAGGGTATCAACGAAGTTTTTCCACATGGTTAGTCTAAAAGTTTTTCGATTTGCTCAGGTGTAAGAAGCTTACCTGTGCTGACAACCTTCTCATCGATCACAAGCCCTGGTGTACTCATCACCCCATAGTTCATAATCTCGTTGATATCCTCAACCTTTTCGATCTGAGCAAATATCCCTTTGTTCGCAACAGCTTTTTTGACATTCTCTTCCAGCGCTTTACATTTTGCGCAACCAGTTCCAAGTATCTTTATTGTCATGCGAGCTCCTTTTGTATGATTGGGAATAGTCTTTGTTTCATCTCTTTGGCCAAATCTTCAAAAGCTTCATAGGGCTTGCCGTCCGGATCTTCAAATCCAACATGTACAACTTTTGTTTTTTTGGGAAAAACCGGACAGGACTCTTTTGCATTGTCACATACAGTCATTACAAGATCAAAATCCTCATCCATAACCTCATCGATCGATTTTGAGTGGTAGCTATCTCTCCAGGCTTCCTCTTTTTGAAGCACTTTTTTGGCGTTAGCATTCACCTTGCCGCTTGGCTTGCTGCCGGCACTTTTGGCTTCGACATTTTCAAAATATCTGTTGATGAGCCCTTCGGCCAGAATGGATCGACAACTGTTTCCTGTGCATAAAATCAAGACCTTTTTCATATGGAGCACTCCTTCATTTTGTTTGGTAGATCAATTGGCAACTGTTTGATAACCTCTAGGGCACACTGTTGGAGAGGATCGAGATCTTTAGATAAATCATAATAGATCCATTTTCCCTCTCTTTTGCTTGTTAAAAAACCGGCATCCTTTAAGATTTTGAGATGGCGTGATAATCTTGATTGGCCAAGATCCAAAGAGCTTTGCAATTCACAAACACAGCTTGCGCCATTTTCAAGTAAAAATCGAAGAATTTTTACCCGTGTCTCATCATAGAGCGCTCCGCTTGTTTGCAAAAACCGATCCATTTTGACTCCTTTGGAGGAATAGTACCAAAAAACTAATCAATAAATCAATATATATTTATATGATAATATGATAATATTTAGCATAGCATTCATACAATAAGGAATCGTCATGAAAGGAAAAGTGGTTGCACTTTTACATAAAGAGTCTACTATAGGAATTTTACTTATTATCGCTACGCTTTTGGCTCTTTTTTTGGAGAATTCTCCACTATCGAGTTTTTATGATAGTTTTTTACATACACCAGTGGAGATTCGTTTCGGTGCACTACATATCGCAAAACCGTTGCTTTTATGGGTCAATGATGGATTAATGGCGGTTTTTTTCTTTTATGTGGGGCTTGAAATCAAACGGGAGATCGTGGATGGCCATCTATCGCAAATTTCTCAAATGACTTTTCCAGCTATTGCAGCCCTAGGTGGGATGGTCGTCCCGGCCCTACTTTTTGCTTCGCTCAATTTTCATGATGAAAAAGCTTTGAATGGATGGGCGATTCCTACGGCTACCGATATCGCCTTTGCTCTTGGAGTCTTATCTTTGCTGGGAAATAGAATCCCCTTTTCACTCAAGGTCTTCTTAATGACATTGGCCATTGTCGATGATCTTGGGGCCATTATCGTGATAGCTCTTTTTTATACGACAAAGTTATCTTTAACCTCTTTGGTTGTAGCTTCCATCGCTTTAACAATACTATTTATCATGAATAGAATGTGTGTAATTTCCAAGGGAGCATATATTCTCGTTGGAGTTGCTCTTTGGGTGAGTGTTTTAAAATCTGGAGTGCACGCCACACTGGCAGGTGTGGCACTCGCACTTTTGATTCCTTATCGAATCAACAAAAATGGAAAAATATATGAGCTAACGAAGCAGATGGAGCATGGACTTCATCTATGGGTGAACTTTTTTATCTTGCCTCTTTTTGCTTTTGCCAACGCTGGAGTGAATCTGCAAAATATTTCTATGTCGGAGCTATTTGGTAGTGTCCCTATGGGGATAATGCTTGGACTATTCATCGGAAAACAGTTGGGTGTTTTTGGATTTGGATATTTGGCCGTAAAACTTAAAATTGCAAAGCTACCAAAAGAGAGTACACTGATACAGTTTTATGGCGTTGCCGTGCTAGCCGGTATCGGGTTTACAATGAGCCTTTTTATCGATTCTTTAGCCTATGAAGATGCACAGATCTATCAATACGCCGATAAACTTGCAGTATTGATAGGTTCGCTACTTTCGGGAATATGGGGTTATATAGTTCTTTCTAAGAGTAGCGCACCCTAAATTCCTTCTTTTTATCCGTTATCCCAATATTACTCTGTTTAAAATAAATCAGTATTATTAATAATATCAAAAAGTAGAATATAAGATATTATGAATTAATTTATAAATTTTTTATAAATAATTCTAATATTAAATTAAGCTGATGGATATTATCATTTCGATTGAGCGATGTTCAAATTGGAATTTCGCCCCAAATTTGAACTCGAAAGGATTACACATGGCTCTTACTAGAAGAGATTTGCTTAAGCTTGGAGGAATTGCTGCAGCTGGAGCAGCTTTGAGTGGATGCACGGCATCCAGTGGCAGTGCAAAACCAAGTGCTGCAAAGGCTGGTTTATGCATGGCGCCGATTCCAAAAGCAAAGGGGCCGAGAGTTGTCGTTGTCGGTGGTGGATGGTCTGGACTTTCCATTGCCAAGTATGTGAAAAAGTATGCGCCTGAAGCAGATGTGGTGCTTATTGAAAGACGTGCATCATTTATGAGCTGTCCTGTCAGTAACTTGTGGCTAGTTGGTTTAGTAGATTTGGAGTTTTTGACTCACGACTATTTACAAGCAGCTCGCAATAATAACTATACATTTTTAAATGCTATGGTTCATGATGTCGACAGAGACAGTAAGCTAGTTTTTACCAACGAAGGGGCTGTAAAGTATGACTACTTGGTACTTGCTCCTGGGATCGATTATGACTATTCACGATGGACAAATGGTGATGTGGAGTTTGAAAATAGACTAAGAACCGAATATCCTGCAGGATTTGTTCCAGGAAGCGAACATTTGACTCTACGAAACAAAGTGCAAGATTTTGAAGGCGGTAATTTTGTGTTAACTGTTCCAGGCGGTAATTACAGATGTTTGCCCGCTCCTTATGAGAGAGCCTGTTTGATTGCCTGGTATATGAAAAAAGAGGAGATTCCTGGAAAAGTGATTTTACTTGATGAAAACCCGGATATTACCATCAAAAAAGATGGGTTTCACTCTGCATTTGAAAAGCTCTATAAAGATTATATTGAGTATCTACCAGGTTCCACCATTACAAATATCGATCTTGACAAAAAAAGAGTTGAAACAGAACTTGGTGAGGAGATCGATTTTGCAGATGCTGCGCTCTATCCAAGAGTACGAGGAGGAAAAATACTGGAAATTGCCGGTGTAGCAAAAGATAGTGTTTTTAACAAGGCAGAGGCCGATATCGATCCTTTTACCTACCAAACAAAAGCCGATCCGGATGTGTACTGTACAGGAGATGTGAGACCGATGGGGTTTAGCAAATCTGGAAATACGGCAAATACAGAGGGGCATATTGTTGCAAGTATGATTGCAGCGCGCATCAAAGGGAAAGAGCCGAAATGGAAATCTCCTTTGACGGTTTGTTACTCTGCTGTATCTGGTGATCCTGTGCGAGCGATTTCTGTAAATGCAGAGTACAAATATAATGAAGCGAAAAAAGCTTTTGGATTCCATAATGCTGCTACAAACGAGAAATGGGATGGAAAAGTCGGAGTGATGAACGGTAAAGGGCTTTTTGAGTGGGCTAAAGGGATGTATCGAGATATGTTTATGTAGACCCAAAAGGGCCCACGAAATTGCGCAAACTAATTATATCTTGATTAGGATTAAAAATGGATAGAAGAGGTTTTTTTAAAGTTGTCGGAGGCAGCGCTTTGATGGTAGCTGCCTCCCCTTCGCTTATTAAAGGATATTTGAGAGCTGATACAGGAGAGCTGTATAAGGCATATGAAAAAGTGCAGCTTGTAGATACGGAGGGAAATCCGGTTGTATATAGTGCTCTCAAAAAAGAGGTGCCCTATATTTTCCAATATCCGTATGCATCTACGCCAAACTTTTTACTACGAACTGATACGAAAACTTTGCCTGAGGTACAACTCAAAGCGGAAGATGGCTCAGAATATGTATGGAGAGGAGGTGTGGGCAAAGAGAAGGACCTGGTTGCATACAGCGCAATATGTCCTCATCAGCTAACCCACCCTACTCCAAATGACAGTTTTATAACCTATGTACCAAAGGGTAAAAAGACGATGGCCTACAAAGAGGGAGGTATCATTGTCTGTTCTTCCCATCTTTCGGCATACGATCCAAAAGCGGGTGCGAAAGTGTTGGCTGGACCTGCTCCTCAACCACTAGCGTCCATTGTTTTAGAAGTAGATGATCAAGGGCACATTTGGGCAGTTGGAGTGTTGGGTGCAGATAAGTTTCACGACTATTTTCGTTCATTCAAACCGGAATTGAAAGAGTTTTACCGCAATATCAGAAAAGCAAAAAAGATAGTCAAAGTGAGTGCGAAAACGGTGCCATTGAAAGAGTATACGAAAGAGATAATCCAATACTAAGGATGGATATGGAAAGAAGAGAGTTTTTACAGGTGAGTGGATTTGCAATCGCAACTTTAATGGTTGGACGAATACAAATTAAAGCTGACGAAAGTGACAATGAAGCGATAGAGCTTTCATTTCAAGAGGCCTATGCCGATGCAACCGAAGGTGCGAAAAAGATCATTAAAAATGCAAAAGAGATGAGACTCAATATCCCGGATGCTCCGGAAAACGGTTTGGTTGTTCCGATCGAAGTGGAAGTGGAGTATCCGATGGAAGCGGGAA
Organism: Nitratiruptor sp. SB155-2; assembly: GCF_000010325.1. GTDB lineage: Bacteria > Campylobacterota > Campylobacteria > Campylobacterales > Nitratiruptoraceae > Nitratiruptor. The sequence continues at coordinate 35,746 of NC_009662.1, forward strand.
AATATATAAAACGAATTGATGTATTGACCACAAAAAATAGAGTGAACAAAGTTATCACAGCCCACTATACTCCGGATAATGGCAAAGCGTATCTGTATGTGAATGCAAAACTGGGTGGTACGCAGGATGTTGTGCTACTGGCTCGAACGAATGATGATATCGTTTTTGAGGCAAGAAAACATATCAAAGTCGCTCTTGGTGGATGTGGGTAAGGAGTGTAAATGAGTAAGAAGTTTAATTGGAGACGAGGGGTTGTTAAGCCAACGACAAGAGAGTACAAAGTTGGTGATGTGGTGATTTTTCAAGCGATTACCATTCATCCGATGGATACAGGTTTTCAAAAAGATAAGCATTCTGGCCAGCTCAAGCCGAGATTTTTTGTAAAAGAGCTTGTTATTTTTTATAACGACAAGCAGGTATGCAGTTTTGACTTTGAAGTGAGTTCGAGTCCAAATCCAAAGGTCAAATTTCCGCTTCGCATCAAGGGTCCAGGAGTCGTAAAAGCTGTGTGGATGGACAACAGGGGGAACAGGTTTGAAAAAAGTACGAAAATAAATCCAAAATAGGATCGCAAATGAAAAGATGGATATTCGTAGTATTGACATGTGTACTGACTACGTCACTCTTTGCAGACAAAAGGGGCCGGACGAAGATGCAAATAGAGATGCAAAAGTTTGCCGCCGGGATGGAGCTTATGCAAAAAGGGATTTTGTATAACTGTAAAGAGTGTTTGGATGATGGTGCCGATAGAATTTTGAAAAATATCAAAGTGCTTGAAAAAGTGGATGTCAAGCACTTTTTACCGGAAAGTCAAAAATATGCCTATAAGTTTGCCCAAAAAACGGCAAAGTTGATTGAAATGTATGCAAAAGATGCAAAAGAAGCTTTTGCAAAAGGGAATATGGAAGATGTGATGAACGATCATGCACAACTTCTACGGCAGTGCAACAGTTGCCATATGCGAATACGGGGGTGGTGATCAGCCCCCCCGTTTAAGCAAAAATACCTGCTACGAGACTAAAAAGTTCTGCCGCTAAAACAACCATCTCCGCTTCTTCTTTATACTTTTTAATGGTTGGAATCAATTTTGCCGTAGTTACATTATCTTCATTTTCAACATGTGTAGATGCATATTTTTTGAGTGTGTGAAGAACTTTTTCAACTTTCTGCGAGGGAGATTGATACTCTTTTGGCAAAGAGATGACAACCTCTTTTTTTGCTCGGGTCAACAGAACATAGAGTTTTCGATAGAGCAGTTCTGACTCTTTTTGATCAACGATTTTTAAAAACTCATCCAGATTGTGCAGAATGATCAGATCAGATTCCAGTCCTTTGATGGATTGAAAAGTCATAACTTTGATGTGGTTGAACCCGCCTTTTTGAAAATGGCGTTGCCATTTTTGTACCGTATCTTTGTAATGGGTAAGAATAGTGATATCTTTGTACTCTTTTTGTGCAATGAACTCTTTGAGATCTAAAAACTCTTCATACTCTCCTATGTGGATCGTTCCATCGGCTAATAAAAAGTTGATATCATTCAAAAAACTTTTATCAAGATAGTGGGATTTTCTATAGTATGCATTGAGTTTTGTATCGTAGGAGAGGATCTCAAAAGCGCATTTTGAGATATTTGAGGGCGTTCTGTAGACATTTTTTAAGTTTTTGACTCTCCCTTTCATGGAGATTTTTGGAAAGCTGGGATGATGGAACACCTCTGCGATGGAGTTCATGGAGTAGGTGTAAAATTTTTGTGCTTCGTCTATAAAAAAGATGCAGTCTTTGATCTCTTCATAGATCACTCTCATCAGATTTGGTGGCATGTCTTGCGTTTCATCGCATAGAAAGAGATCGATAGGCTTTTTTTCTAGACGCAAGCGAAATTTCTTTTGAAATTCATTTGTCGCAGCTTTGGTTTTGAGTTTTTCAAACTTTTCATTGAAGGAATCTTTTTCGTCGATTCCGACAGCCTCTTCGTCAAAATCGATTCTTTTTAAAAGATCAAACAGCGATAAAACCGCTACATTTTTTTGTTCCGATTCATTGAACGCACTCGAAATGATACTCTTGAGCTGTTTGTTGAAGCACAAAACGAGGATTTTTTCATCGGGATCATTTTTGATTCTATTGATGATGAAATTTGTTAAGATGACTGTTTTTCCCGTTCCGGCAACCCCTCTGATGATTCGAAAACCACTTGTGTAGTTGTTGAGGATACTTAACTGTTTATAATCAAAAAACATGATTTCATTTTGGGTGATGACCGGAAGAATCTTCTCCTTCTTCTTTTCTATACTCTTTTTATCCACAAGAAGCGATGCGATAGCCAAAAACTCTTTTTTATTTGGAATCAAATTTTTGGTTGCATGAAAAAATCTTTTAAAAAGCGCTCTATCATTGAGATCCTCTTGAAAGAAGGTGTGGTTATAATAGTTTTTGTATTTAGGATTTTTTTGAAAGAAGATATCTCCCTCATTCTTGGAGATATTGGGAAAAACGACTCTATACTCCACATTGATCGGGATTTTTCCCAAATTGTCTTCGATATGTCCCAAAAGGATATTTTTATAAAGAGATACTTGTTCAAATGGATCATTGGTTGGAGAGATGTACTCAAGGGATTTCCAGTTTTTTACTTCTATCGCAAAGATGCCCAATGTTGCGTGAAGCAGTGTGAGGTCGATCTCAATGGTGCTTGTGCCATTGGAAATTTTGGCTTTGGGTATGAGAAAATAGTTATTGGATGATTCTTGCAAAAGTTTTCTAATAGCCTCCAATACTTCATCTTCCCCTTTTTGTCCAATGCCCAGGCGAGTAAATATGTTTAAGACTCCTTGCCGCATACTTCTACCCTTTCATTAAAAGCCTTCATAAAAATGGTATGTAACCTTATGAATAATTTTATCTAAAAGGAAAGTTGCATATAGTACAGATAGTTTAGGAAAAAGGGGTTTTATGAAAGCTTTACAAGAATTTATCGATCTTATAAAAAAAGAGCAGTTTTATGAAGCACATGAAGTGCTCGAAGAGATTTGGTTTCCAAGAAGAAAGAGCAAAGATGTGTATATTTTGGTTTTAAAAGGATTTATCAACGCTTCTGTGGCCCTGGAGCTTAGAAGGCTCGGAAGAGTGGAAAATGCAAAAAAAGTGTGGCAAAACTATTTGAAATATAAAGTTTTGATCAACGAATGCAAAGAGCCATTTTTTGAAAGGACAGCCAAATTTTTGGACAGCTGCTATGACAAATATCTATCATGAAGCGACGAAACACTCCTACTGGAGCGTTCGTAAAAACCCAAACTATTTAGACTGGTCCAAACAGCCTATTCCTTTTAAAATATATCCTACAACATACCCTTTTATTCCACTAGATATGAATAATCCTTTGCACACATTCATCTATCGAATAGGTGGTATCAACGCAAAAAAGGTCTATCCTGGAGTCGAATACTATCTTCGTACCATTCCAAGTGCCGGAGCCCTATATCCGGTTGAGATCTATTTTCAATCTAGAGGTGTCGATGGACTCGAGAATGGAATATACCATTTTAGCGTAGCCGAAAATGGCCTTAAATTTTTGTATCCGTTACAGGAGGATGAGGGTATAGAGATATTCTTTGAAAAAAAGAGGCAAATCAAAGGTTTTATTTTTCTCTTTTCTACGATCTATTACCGCTCCAGCTGGAAATATAAAAATAGAGCCTTTCGATATTGTTTGCTCGATACCGGCCATGCCTTAGGAGCATTGGAGGTAAGTGCCTTTTTGTTTGAAAGAGCCTACTATATTTTGTATGACTTCGATAAAGAAGCTTTGAATGAAGCTTTTGGATTTGAAAGCAGGGAGTTTTTCTTAAGTAGTGCAGTTGTAGGTATCCCGTTGGAAAAAGAAGCAAAATTGTTCGATATGAAACTGCCTTTTGTTGATGGTACAAGAACATTTGAGCAAAACAGTGTGATAGAAGATGCCTATAAAGAGACGCTTTATTTGAAAAACTGCAAAGCGAATTTTCGCTTTCCAAAATTTCCTTTTGAGCCAAAAAGGCTCGAAGAAGCGGTGATGCAGCGACGAAGTATACGAGATTTTGAAGGAAAGTATATCAAAAAAGAGCAGTTTGAGTTTATTCTTTCTTGGATGCGAAACCCTGTCCCGAGTGACTGTGATGAAAAAGTGGATATCTGGTATGTTATCAACCGGGTAGATGGGCTTCAGCCAGGACTCTATAAAAATAGTGAGCTTGTAAAGGAGGGGGATTTCCACAACAAAGCGGGGTATCTGTGTTTAGAGCAAGCTCTTGGGAGTCAAAGTGCTGTAACCTTTTTTCTTACAAGCCATGGAGAAAATTATCAGCCTCTCTATCAAAAAGCCGGACTCATAGGTCACAGATGCTATATTGCAAGTGAATATTTAGGCATTGGATGCAGCGGTATTGGAGCTTACTATGACGATGAGGTACGAGAGTTTTTACAAACGGATGATATGGTATTATATGCCTTAGCAATAGGCATATAGGAGTGAAGATGCGACTACTTCTCCTTTTTGTTCCTCTTTTCTTTCTTTTGGCAGGGGAAGCCGAGAAAGAGCAGTTCATAAAAGTCATTATGCAAAAGCAAAATCCTTATGTGTTTGATAAAAAGGAGCGGTTGGAGCTAAAAAAAGCTCAATTGGAGGCAAAAACCAAAGAGAATATCGCTTCCATGGAGTACAAGAAAGCAGTTGATGTAGAAAAGATCAAGCAAAAGACGGTTGCGATTCAAAAAGAGAAAGAGATCGAAAAAGCGAAAGTGGAGAGTGCGCCTGAGGCAAAGAAAGCAGAAGCCCAGTCCAAAATGGTGTGGTATCTGTTCATTTTAGGGATAGGTCTGCTTCTTTTTCTTTTCTTCGCATTTAGACGTTATCAGGCGTATAAAGAGCGCATTGAATTGGAAAAATTGCGATTGCAAGAAGAGATTCATGAAAAAGAGATGATGCTCAAGCAAAAAGAGCTGCAAGCCCAAGTTGCTTCAAAATTGATCGAGGCAGTGGCAAAAGGAGATTTAACAAAAGAGCAAGAAGAGAAGCTTTTGCAGATCGCCAATGGTTCTACTAGCCTTTTAGAAAACAAGAAATCCTAGGAGAAGCCATCGTTTCGATGGCTCTATTTTAGACTTCGCCAACCTCCTCTTCAATCTCATGGCTTGGGAGCAAAAAGGCGATAAGCATGAGAGCAGCTCCATAAATGAATATAAACCAGTCATGCCCAACAAGTTGTGCCAAAGTAGGTTTTCCAAGATTTGGCCCCATGATGGTTTTGAGTGACGGATAGAGATAGGTAAAGAGTGCGCCTGCTAAAAGTCCACCAATGAGGCCAGTGAGTACATCGATATTTCCTTCACTCACTGCGACCGGTCCTGTTCCTGGACACAGACCCAAAATGGCCATACCGATACCAAAAATAATGCCACCCAGAATGAGTCCCCCTAAAATAATCGGTTTCACATGGTAGTGTGCCCAACCCATTTTGATCATAAAATAGAGACCTATACTGGCGATTCCGATAGCTAAAAAGAGCATTTTAGGTACTTTAAAACCTTTAAGCATGGCAAAACCAGCTATTTTGTCGAATGTATCCACCCTTGTCCATTGTATGATTACACCAAAAACAACGCCAATAAGAAAAATCGTCAGAAGTGAGCCATGATGCTGTTTTTGGACAAGATCGATTGTATGGGAAAAAAACTCTACGATGTTGAAATTCATCATTGCTCCTTATAGGTTTTTATAAAAAAGTCTACCGGTAACGATTAGTACCACAATGACAACGCCGCCAAAGATAAGCCCACTGATAGCTGTCTGGCTTGCTCCACTTAAAAAGTGGCCGCTGGTACATCCACCTGCTAGCCGGGCGCCAAAAACGACCATGAAACCACCGATGAAACTCCAAAACAGTCTTGAAGCAGATGAACTGTTTTTATGCTTTTTCCATAGTGGCGGCAAGATGCGAAACTTGAATGTTTTTGTAATAAATACAGATGTCAAAAAACCGCCAAGAAGGACACCCATCAAAAAGATCACTTCCCATGCACCTGGATTTGCTATCTTTTTGCCATATTCGCCGTTTTGTAGATCAAACAGCCATGCTCCCATATAGGCAATTGCCGTAGATGCCCCGATAGGTCTATCTGCTCCAAAAGTAGAGAATGTGAACCAGATTAAAAGAGCAATGGCTACTGCTCCCGGGATCCAACCAAGTCTTTTTGGAAATACCATAAGGTCTCCTTATATATAAAATTTAGTAAAATTATAATACAACAAAAGAAAATAAGCAAAATATATGAAATTTAATATTTTATTAAAAAATATTTATCATAAAAAGAGTGTGTGAATGAGCGGTTACGCCCGAAAGGGCGGAGGACTAAAGCTGTGGACCAGCTTTTGAGTAGTCGAAGTTTCCGTAACCTTCGTATCGTTTGAAGTTGTCGATAAATAGTTTCGCTAGATGTTCGAGCTGTCTATCGTAGGCTTCTTTGTCTTCCCAAGTATTTCTTGGATTGAGGATTGCTGGATCAACCCCTTCAACATATGTTGGAATTTCGAGATTGAATATTGGTAGGATCTCATATTCGCTTTGGGTAATGGAGCCATTGAGTATGGCATTGATACAGGATCTGGTAGCAGGAAGACTCATTCGCTGCCCTATTCCATATGGACCTCCAGTCCATCCCGTATTGACAAGATAGACATTGACGCCATGTTTATCGATCTTTTCTCCAAGTAGTTTTGCGTAGACTGTAGGGTGCAACGGTAAGAAAGCTTCTCCAAAACATGCACTGAATGTTGCTACAGGTTCTGTAATACCCCGCTCAGTTCCAGCTACTTTGGCTGTGTAGCCGCTTAAGAAGTAGTACATCGCCTGCTCTTTTGTGAGCTTGCTTACCGGAGGCAAAACGCCAAAAGCATCGGCACTTAAAAAGATGATATTTTTTGGATGTGGCCCTTGAAGATCCTCTTTGTGCTTACAGATATGATAGATCGGATAGCTTACACGGGTATTTTCTGTTTTGCTGGAGTCCTCAAAATCGACTTCACCATTCTCTTTGACAACAACATTTTCCAAAAGAGCATCTCGTTTAATGGCAGCGTAGATATCCGGCTCTTTTTCTGGATCGAGTCCTATAACTTTTGCATAGCAGCCACCTTCGAAATTGAAAACGCCGTTGTCGTCCCATCCATGCTCGTCATCACCGATAAGACGTCTGTTTGGATCGGCACTTAGGGTCGTTTTCCCGGTTCCGCTAAGACCAAAGAAGAGCGCTACATCATCCTTGTCCCCGATGTTTGCAGAACAGTGCATACTGAGTTTACCTTCTAGTGGCAACCAGTAGTTCATCATGGAAAAAATCCCTTTTTTGATCTCTCCCCCATACCATGTACCGCCGATAATCGCTATATTTTCTTCGATATTGAAGATAATAAAGACATCTGAATTGAGGCCATGTTCTTTATATCGATCATTTTTGAGGTTGGCTGCTACATAGAGGGTAAAATCGGGATGGAAGTTTTGAAGCTCTTCTTCAGTTGGCCGGATAAACATATTTTTGACAAAGTGTGCTTGCCAGGCGATCTCTGTGACGACCCGAATCGCCTTTTTACTATCATCGCTGGCACCAGCGAACGCATCCATCACGTAGAGCTCTTTACCGCTGAGATACTCTTTTGTCTTTTCAAAAAGCTCGTCAAAGATCTCTTTTGAGATCGGTTGGTTGATATCTCCCCATGCGATATATTTTTCGCTTGGAGGCTGCTTGACAAAATATTTGTCTTTTGGACTCCTTCCGGTGAAGATTCCCGTATCGACTGCTACTGCACCAAGAGTCGTTTCCACACCTTCTTGCTGTTCTAGCTCTTTTTGAAAAAGTGTTTCGTAGTCTGGATTGTAATAGACCTTCTTGACATCTTTGATGCCAAGTTTGTCAAAATCGTTTATCTCCATTTTGACCTTCTTTGAGTGATTTTGTTATGAAATTGTAACACTTATTACTTAAAATTGGCAAAATTTATTGTTTATGTGTGGCAGCATATTCTGGTGTACAAAATATCCCGCAATGGCACTTTCCTTCTTCGGGAATCTCTTTTTCAATTGCCGGCTTACAAGGACAGATTCGATCATCTGCACTTTTAAATTTTCCATTCTCTTCGATCACCATAAAACATGGACAAAAGCGCTTTCCATACATGAGTTTGTTTCTCGCCAGACCCATAGTGACACCCTCGTTGACCTCTTCGTTTGGATTGTAGACCCATCCAAACTGCTGACATACTTTATCGGTAAATTTTTTCGTTTTTTCCAGTTCATCCAAAAATTCCTGGCTACTCATATCTACATTTTTTCTTTCAGCCATCATCTTCTCCTTTTGATTTTATTTATCATACCAGCCAAAAGATTTAAGGAATTTGAAATAGATTTACTCCACTCCCGTTTTAGAATCGATAAAGAGACACTCATCAAGCTCCTCTTTATTGCCATTTTTGTAAAACCTGGTGATAACCTGACGCTCCCCTTTGATGATTGGCGCTACCAATATGCCCTCATCGTGCAATTGATCGAAAATATTTTTCGGTACTGTTTCGATCGCTGCCGAAAAAAGAATACGATCGTAGGGAGCGAACTCTCTCCAACCAAGCATGCCATCGGCGTAACGGACATGGATGTTGGAGGTACCAAGCTCTTTGAAACGCTGTTTTGCTTCACGTACGAGTCTTTCGATTCGCTCTACCGTAAAGACTCTTCGAACGATTCGACTCAAAATGGCTGCTTGATAGCCACTTCCGCATCCTATCTCTAATACGCTGTCTGCTCCGACTGGTTCTAAGAAATGCGTCATTTTTGCTACGGTCAGAGGGGAACTGATCCATTGGTTCCCGGCAATGGGAAGGGCATCCAGTTTGTAGGCGTGATGTTTGAAACCAAGGGGTACAAAAAGTTCTCTGCGAACTGAGGCGAAGGCTTCTTTGATGGGAGGCTCAAGAGGAAAGATCGTATCGATATTGTCTGCCATTTTTTGGCATTTTTGCAGCTCTATTCGTTCTATAATATTCATAATCCTATGTCCATGTAGCGTCGCATTTTTTTGATGGCTGATAACTCTACCGTTTTATTGAGAAGCACTTTTCTGTCATCTTTGTAAGGGATACCGAAAGGGTCAATAATGGCACTGCTTTTGGCCATGTCTGCATTGGCGCTGTTGCTTGCTATGACAAAACATTGATGCATGAGAGCTAAAGTTTGGGTGAACTGCTCCAAGTGGCGTTTTCTAAGGCGCCCCCACATGGCAGGAACAAGAATGATATCAGCTCCTTTGAGACGCTGCCAAATTTCGATGAAACGCAATTCGAAACAGATGAGAAGTCCAAATTTTTTACCATCTATCTCAAAAAGATCGATTTGATCTAGATTGCCTGCACTGAAATAGTCCGTTTCACCCCCAAATTTGAAAAGCTTCACTTTTGGCTGTTCATGAACGAGCTTTTCTTTATATAAAACTTTAGCGATGTTGTAGAACTTGCCTTTTCGTTTTTCTATTTGGGTGTAGCAGATAATTCGGTTTTTGGAAAGTGGAAGAAGTTCTTCGAGTGCTTTTTGGCCAAACTCGGCGGCTTCTTCAAATCTATCGTAGGCAAATCCAGTGAGTACCACTTCAGGAGCGACAACGATGTCGCCGCTTTGTTGGATCAGTTTTTTGAAGGTTTTTAGATTTTGATCAAAATCTGCTGTTGTTTGACACTGGATTGCACTAAAAATCATCGAAATCGAGGCTGCCTTTCGAGTAATTGGTTACATTGCCTTCAAAGAAGTTCGTTTTTTGATCGTTAAACTTACTGAAATCATCTACCCATTTGATAGGATGCTCCACATTGTACATTGGCTCTAAACCAACTCGTTTGAGCCGATCATCTGCAAGATACTTGATGTATTGTTCGATGATCTCGTCGGTTAGACCCAGGATTTGTCCCTGAGTGATATATTTGCCCCAACTTGTTTCTAGATCCACTGCCCCTTCAAACATTTTGTATACATCGTCGATAAGCTCTTTTGTAAAGAGTTCAGGGCGCTCTTTTTTGACGGTATTGATCATGTTTTGGAAAATGAGCAAGTGGGTGACCTCATCTCTTTGGATAAATCGAATCATCTGAGCACTTCCAAGCATTTTCCCGCTTCGAGCGAGGGTGTACATGTAAGTGAATCCGCTATAAAAGTAGATACCTTCCAAGATCTGGTTTGCAAACATCGCTTTGACGATATTTTCATCACTCGGATTGGCGGCCAGCTCTTCATAAACGTGTGCGATATAGTCGTTTTTTTGTTTGAGTTGGAGGTCTTCTCGCCACAGTTCATAAATCTCATCGGTGTTTTGGCTGATAGAATCCACCATCACCGCATAGCTTTGGGAGTGTAAAGCCTCTTCAAACGCCTGGCGTACCAGGATAAGGTTGATCTCTGGAGCGGTGATATATGGGTTGACGTTGTCTATGAGGTTATTTGTTTGAAGGCTATCCATGAAAATGAGCTGAGCCAAAACTTTGTCGTACGCCAGTTTTTCTGCATCTGTCAAAAGCTTATAATCCCTGGCATCCTGGGTCATATCCACCTCTTTTGGAAACCAGGTGTTGGCCAGCATCATCTCCCATAGATTATATGCCCACTGGTATTTGATTTTATTGAGCTCAAAAATCCCCGTAGGATCGCCGCCAAAGACTTTTCGCTCATTGACGCTTTCGTGTGATTCGGGGTTGTAGATCTTTTTGCGATGGTATGTCATTTCATCCTCCTAAGAGCTTCCTATACTCTTTTGCCAAAAAGTTTAGAAAACTCTTTTGTTAAAATTGGAGAACTATTTTAGCATAAAGGCAAAATGATGAAAGTAGCCACCACTTTTGGGGCATCGAAAGCCGATCAAGATTCGTATGAGTATGAAGAAGGGATAGCACTTGGCCGGTTTTTAACGCAACAGGGTTTTTTGGTGAAGTGTGGCGGATACGGTGGGCTCATGGAAGCGGTAAGCAAAGGAGTCTATGAAGCTGGCGGTACCTGTATCGGTATTGGTTTGGAGGCATTCGATCGGTATCGTCCGCCAAATCCATATCTATCCAAAAAAATTTTGGCAAAGACTCTGTATGAGAGATTGGAGCTTTTGATTGAGGGAAGCGAACTTTTTGTAGCCCAAAGAGGAAGTATCGGCACACTCAATGAGATCTTTATGGTCACAGCTTTGAAATATGGAGGATTGAAACCCGATATTCGAATCGTTCTACTGGGGACAGAGTATAAAAAAATGAACTGTTTTGATGAAAATTTTTTGGAAAATGTGGAAATCTATGATACGCTAGCGGAGTTTCAAAAAAATTTCTAAGGAGTACAGATGATTGTGGTTCATACAAGGTTGCCTATAAAGCCAGAGTTTCAAGAGCAGTTTGTCAAACATCTACGAGAAAAAACCGGTATCGATTTGAGCGATATGGAAGGATTTGAGGGCATGCAGATTCTCACACCTCTTTCGATTCCCCATATGCCACCAAACAATACCTTTATTGTTGAAACAAAATGGAAAGATTTGCAAAGTTTTCTTGGATATACGAAAAGCGATACTTTCAAAAAATCGCATGAGAACCTGCCACCCAAAGAGTGGTTTGCTGCTCAGCCTAGCGTAGAGGTGTTTGAGGGTTAGCCCCTCAGACCTTTCACCCACTCTTCCATTGCATTGTTTGCTACGGGGTTTGGTGCTTCGAGAAAACTGATGACGAACTTTTCTCCCAAATCCGCAACACCGATACTTCTTGGTCGCACACCCATGACTTCCGGTTTTGGAAGCTCTTTTCCAAAACAAAATACAATATTTTTCGCTGCTTGGATATCAGGACTTACCTCTCCTTCAGTAAGACTTTTTGTATGTGCGTAGTGATCGAATGTTGCTATATAGGTTGCCACTGGATGAGATTCGATTTTTTCTTTCAGATAGGTAATGATCTCATCGACACTCTTTTTCCCTGTCTCTTCTTTATTTAATTCCAGAACAAACAAAGGATATTTTTCCATTAATGTCATCTGTTTCATACTGCTCCTTTAACGAGAATGTACATAATTATAACTATAAAATATGAAAGTCATTAAATAGAATTATATAAGATGGGTATATTAAATTTTTTGCAAGATTTGATCAAGTAGTGAGGTGGGTAGAACTCTTTTTAATGTAGCCAAAATAGATGAAGCTTTTGTGATGTAATATCTGGGTTTTACATGCGATGCTTGCATAATATCCACAATGATTTTTGCTGCCTCTTCACTGGTGAGAGTAAATGGAGGATTGCTTGTACCTTGCATTCTGGATAACTCTGTTTCATAGGCATATTTGTGAGGACTCTTTTGTATATCGATATATTCTAAAAATTTTTGAAGAGCGTTGGTACGAAAATTGCTTATAACGGGTCCGGTATTGAGAGTGATGACTTCTATACCACTTTCATGCAGCTCCAAACGCAATGTATCGGTATAGCCCTCAAGGGCAAACTTGCTGGCATTGTACGCACCGCGATATTTCAAAGCCACAAGCCCCAAAATGGAGCTATGTTGAATGATTCGACCACGGCCCTGTTTTCGCATAACTGGAATGATTTTTTGCATTAATGCATGCCAACCAAATAGATTGGTTTCAAACTGCTTTTTCAGTGCTTCAAGAGGCAAGTCCTCCAAAGCTCCAGGTTGGCCGTAAGCAGCATTGTTAAAGAGAATATCCAGTTGGCCTTCGCTTTTTTTCAAGATCTCTTCGATGGCATTGTATATTGATTGAGTATCGCTTAGTTCTAAATAGATTGGTTCCAAGCCGAGAGTGGCCAGCTTTTGAAGGTCCTGCTTTTTTCTTGCTGTTGCAAAGACTTGAAAGCCCTCTTTTTTGCATAGTTTTGCAGTCTCCAGTCCTATGCCACTGCTAGCACCAGTGATGAGTACTACTTTACGCATCTGGGATGAATTTCAGACAGACTCCGTTGATACAGTAGCGCAAGCCCGTTGGAGGGGGACCATCTTCAAAAACGTGACCTAAGTGCGCTTTGCATTTGGCACAATGTACTTCCGTACGAATCATTCCATGACTCGTATCGGTAGACTCTTCTACCACTTCAGGTGCAATGGGCTCATAAAAGCTTGGCCATCCAGTACCTGAATCGAACTTTGCTTGTGATGAAAAAAGAGGTGTCTCGCAGCATTTGCATAGATAGGTACCTTCTCTTTTTTCGCTGTACAAAGGGCTTGTAAAAGCTGGCTCCGTTCCATGCTCAAACATCACATGGTATTCAAAGGGTGTGAGTTTCTCTTTACATCTCATAGTCGATCCCCAACTCTTTTGCAGTTTGGATATATACATTGTAATCGTGTGCGTTATGTAACACGCATATAACCTCCATTTTATAATAGGCGCACTCTTTTAAGAACCAATCAATGGTAGAGAGTGCTATTTGACTCGATTTTTCGATGGGATACCCATAAACGCCGGTGCTTATGGAGGGAAAGGCGATGGAGTATAGTTCATAGCTTCTGGCTATACATAAGGAGTTTTCGTAGCAGTGACGCAAAATAGAGGCTTCATTATGTGTGCCTCCACGCCAGACAGGACCCGGTGTATGGATCACCCATTTGGCTGGCAAGTTGTATCCGTGGGTAATTTTTGCCTGACCAGGGTTTGCACCACCTAACGTTTTACACTCTTCTAAAAGTTTTGGACCTGCTGCTCTATGAATCGCTCCATCAACGCCCCCTCCTCCAAGAAGCGTCGGATTGGCGGCATTAACGATTGCATCAACGGGAAGCTTGGTGATGTCGCCTAGGATGATTTTTATTGACACCCTAGGCACTCCATACTTCTATCAGCTATATCTTGTGCAACTTCTGGTGATTGGCTTCTGAGATAGTAGGTCGATTTGAGTCCAAGTTTCCAAGCGAGGGTATAGATCTCATGCAAATAGCGTCCACTCGCTTTATCGAGCCGGATAAAGATATTAACGCTCTGGCCCTGGTCGATCCATTTTTGACGAACGGCCGCCGCTTTGATGAGCAGGCGCTGATCAAGGTCGTATGCCGGAGTATAGTATTGCCAGGTATCTGGACTGAGGTTCGGTACCACAACGGGAATGAGCCCAGAGAGGTTCTCTTCAAACCATTTTCTCTTATAGACCGGCTCAATCGTTTGTGTTGTTCCAGTAAGAATGGAGATGGAACTAGTAGGAGCGATAGCCATCAAGTAACCGTTTCGCATCCCGTCTCGTTTTACTTTTTCTCTGAGTTCATTCCAATCATAGATATATCCGAAAAGTCCTCCTCGATCGGGAGTCAGTTTTTTTGCCTCTTTGTTGGCTGTATCGATAGGAAGGATACCTTTGGCCCATTTGGAGTTTTCAAAAAGTGGATAAACCCCTTTTTCTACTGCTAAGTTGGAGCTGGAGCGAATGGCGTTGTAGCTAATCATCTCCATAATCTCATCGATCTTTTTGAAGTGCTCATCACTTCCCCATTCAATTTTGTGCTCAGCCAACATCTGCGCTTCGCCCATGACACCTAAGCCGATAGAGCGTGTCTGGAGGTTTGTCTTTTTCACTTTCTCCAGTGGGTAGAAGTTGAGATCGATGACATTGTCAAGCATTCGAATGGCGATAGGAACAACCCGTTCGATATCCTCTTTCGTATGGACTTTGCTAAGGTTTACGCTGGCAAGGTTACAAACAGCTGTCAGCCCGTCAACTTTCTCTTTTTCGACGATGAAAACCTTTTTTCCGTTAATCGAATCGATACTTGAAATCTTTTTCGCTTTTTTTACGATACCCGTATCGATGCGAATTTCTTCTTCTTCGTCGTAATATTCGACGCTGCCATCTTCATATTTGATCTTGATCTTGTAGTAGTTCGGTTCTGTGTTTTGAAAGATTTCCGTACAAAGATTCGAGCTTCTAATGATACCTGCGTGATCGTTTGGATTACACTTGTTGGCATTGTCCTTGAAACAAAGAAATGGACTTCCCGTCTCAAAGTAGCTTCTTAAAATCAGTTTCCACAACTCTTTTGCCCGTACCTGCTCTTTGAGGATATCGTCTCGTTGTTCATATTCCAAATAGCGTTTTTCAAACTCTTCTCCCCACACTTCTGTAAGATCGCTTGTCTCATATGGATCGAACAGTGTCCAGATACCATCTTCAGCAACCCGTTTCATAAACAGATCATTGATCCAAAGGGCAGGAAAGAGATCGTGGGCACGTCTGCGCTCCTCACCGCTATTTTTTTTGAGATCAATAAAATCTTTGATATCCATGTGCCACGGTTCGATATAGACAGCGATTGCTCCCTTTCTCGTTCCCAATTGGTCAACTGCTATTGCGATATCATTGGTGATTTTCAAAAAGGGAACGATACCACCGGCTGCATGTTTGTGTCCGTCGATATAGCTACCCATCGCTCTTACTCTGCTCCAGTCCCAGCCTATACCACCGCCATATTTACTCAGTAGCGCCATCTCTTTATAGCTGTCAAAAATCCCTTCGATATTGTCCGGTGTCGAGCCGATATAGCAGCTCGAGAGTTGGTGGCGAGTGGTTCTGGCATTGGAAAGAGTCGGTGTGGCCACCATCACTTCAAACTTGCTGATCACATCGTAGAACCGTTTTGCCCAGCTTTGGCAATCGAGTTCATTTTGAGCCAAAAACATTGCAACTGCCATAAAAAGCTGTTGGGGTAGTTCTATGGGGTTGTTGTTCCTGTCTTTGAGAAGATATCTGTCATAAAGTGTTCTGATACCAAGATAGGTGAACTGCAGATCTCTTTCGGGTTTGATGTAGTCATTGAGATCATCAAGATCATATTTTTCTTTCAGGCCCGGGATGATTCTGCCCTCTTTCTCTCCCTTTTCAAAATATTCTCTTAGGTGTCTATAGCCGGTAAAGCCGCTTACTTTATGATAGAGATCATACAAAAAGAGTCTGGCTGCTACAAAACTCCAATTGGGTCTATCCACATCGATCTTATCGACTGCCGTTCGTATGAGTGTCTGCTGGATCTCTTCTGTGGTGATGCCATCTCGAAACTGAATTTTTGCATCGACTTCCAGCTCACTCTGGCTTACACCTTCCAGTCCCTCACAAGCAGCTTTCGTATATTTTTGGATTTTTGTGATATCGAGGGGCTCTACTCGACCATTTCTTTTGACGACGCGGATCATTAACCCTCCTCTTTAAAAACTCTTGCGAAAATCCTGTCCACATTTTTCGTATAGTAGCTATAATCAAAAAAGCTTCGTATCTCCTCTTCACTGATCTTTTGAGTTAGCTCTTTATCTTCGAGAAGGTACTGCAAAAAGAGGCTCTCTCCCCGTTCATTAATTGGTGCATGCCCCTCTTGGATCTGCTCCCACACTTTCATGGCGTTTCTTTGTACGATTTTGTATGCATCCTCTCGTGTTACACCTCGTTTGGTAAGTTCAAGCAGTACTCTTTGGCTAAAGACAAGACCTCCGGTAAGATTGAGATTCTTCATCATATTTTTTGGATAGACCACAAGATTGGCAATAACGTTATTGAGTCGATGTAAGGCAAAATCGAGGGTGATAAACCCATCTGGCAAAATGAAGCGCTCCACTGAGGAGTGGCTGATATCTCGCTCATGCCAAAGGGCCACATTTTCTAAAGCTGGCATAACCATAGAGCGTATCTGCCTTGCAAGACCAGTTAGGTTTTCACTCAAAACAGGATTTCGTTTGTGTGGCATAGCTGAGCTTCCCTTCTGCCCTTTGCTGAAATACTCTTCTGCTTCATACACTTCTGTTCGTTGAAAATGTCGAATGTTGACAGCAATCTTTTCGATAGTGGAAGCAACCAGTGCCATTGTGGTAAAGAGTCTTGCGTATCTGTCTCTTTGAACTACTTGATTGGAGACAGGTGCCGGTTTGAGACCAAGTTCTTCACACACATACTCTTCAAGCTCCATCGGCGCATGGGCAAAGTTCCCCATGGCCCCACTTACTTTTCCAACACTTATCACGTCAAGAGTCTCTTCGAGGTTTTTGAGATGTCTTGCAAACTCGTCATACCAGATCGCCAAAACGAGTCCAAAAGTGATAGGTTCTCCATGGATTCCATGGCTTCGTCCTACCATCAGTGTCATTTTATGTTCAAAAGCTCGTTTCTTGATAGACTCCATCACCATCTTCACATCTTCGATGATAAGTTTCAATGAGTCTCGCATCTGAAGAGCTACGGCCGTATCAATCGTATCAGAACTTGTCATTCCGTAATGTACCCAGCGTGATTCTGGTCCTAAAGATTCA
Organism: Nitratiruptor sp. SB155-2; assembly: GCF_000010325.1. Lineage (GTDB taxonomy): Bacteria > Campylobacterota > Campylobacteria > Campylobacterales > Nitratiruptoraceae > Nitratiruptor. The sequence goes on from NC_009662.1 coordinate 53,080, forward strand.
GCTACGCTGGTCAAAAATGCAATCACATCATGTTTCGTCTCTTTTTCAATCTCATCGATTCTTTTAACATCAAACTTTGCATTTTTTAAAATCTTTTCCATATCTTCTTTTGGAATGAGTCCTAGGCGGTTCCACGCTTTTACTGCAGCAAGCTCAACATCGAGCCATGCCTGATACTTTGCCTGTTGTGTCCATTTTTCAGCCATCTCTTTTCGCGCATATCTCTCTACCATTGCCATCCTTTTTCATGAAAAAGCTTCTTTAAAAACTAACTAAACAGAGTGGGACAATAGCAAATTGTAACGAAACGAAAGCGTTAAAAATTTGCTTTTTTGTTGAACCTGTTTTAGTTAGTAACTCTTTGAAATTTACTATAATGCTATCAAAATAAAACTTCTGAATTCATTAAAAGGAAAAGCTTGCCGTTTATTCGAAAAATAATAAAAACTAATAAGCCAATTAAACTTTTCCTTCTGCTGATGCGTTCATTCAATATTTCACAATCGCAAGCTCAAAAGATGATCGATACAAAAAAAATTTACCAAAACGGAAAACTCTTAACGGATAAATCGGCAGTCGTAGAGGGAGAGATAGAAGTTATTGTATTTGAACCTATCACAAAAGGATTGAAGCCGATATTTGAAACAAAGGATTTTGTACTCTATGACAAGCCAAGCGGAATAATGGTCCATCCAAGAAATAGAAATACACACTATACATTGATCGATGAGATTCGCTATCGATACGGACCTCAAGCGAATATCGTTCATAGAATCGACAAAGAGACGAGTGGCCTTGTGCTTGCCAGTACAAACAAGGAAGCAGAAAAAGCGCTTAAGCAGATGTTTGAGCATAAGCAGATCCAAAAACGCTATTTGGCCCTGGTGCGAGGAAACATCGAAAAGCAACTCGTGATCGAAGAGCCAATTGCGCTCAACAGAGACTATTCGAAAATCAAACTTAAAGTAAAAATAGATCCATCTGGAAAATATGCAAAAACTATCATCAATCCTTTGAAACAGTTTGGCTCTTTTACCCTCGTAGAAGCAATACCAATTACCGGAAGGCAGCATCAGATCCGTATCCATTTGTTTCACGTGAAACATCCAATACTGGGCGATCCGATCTATGGCCCGTCTACAAATGAATCTATTCGGTACTTGGATGGTTTGATGGATGAAGAGGAGCGTTTGGTAGTGACGGGAGCAACGAGGCTGATGCTTCATGCTTATGCAGTAGAGTTTACCTACAATGATACAAAATATAAAATTGTCTCAAAAAAGGACTTTTTGCAAGAATGTTTAATGAGAACTGAATAAATTGAGTGAAACAATAACAAATTTTAACGGAACAAGAGCGTTATAAAAATTGCACTTAACCTGTAAGGGCGCTTTAGCGTTTGCAATTTTTAGCTATTGTGAAGTGTTTAAAATTTGTTCTTTGCTTGAACTCATTTAGTCAGTTTATTTAGAATATATACTTAAACTATTCGGTGCAAAATCTCTTTTTGCTCAATAAAACGTTTCATGTTTTCAACAGATATTTTTCTGATTCTTTCCAAAGCTTCTTTTGTATAGTAGGCCATATGGGGCGTGTAACGGATATTTGATTTTTGAATGAGTTGTAAAAAGTCGGACATTGGATTTTTCAATAGCTCTTTTTCTCCCTCAAATACATCGAGTCCTATTCCGTAAATATGATCGCTAAGATACTCAATAGCTTCTTTACTGATCACTTCGCCTCTGGCAACATTGATTACGACCGCATGGGGTTGGAGAAGTTTGGCTTTTTGTATATCTAACATATGGTAGGTTTGTGGTGTCAGAGGAACTGCAAACATAATAACATCACTGGTTTGAAGGAGCTCTTCATAGCTACATTTTTCAATGTTGTATTGCTTGCAAAATGTTTCATCAAAGTGGTGTGTATAAGCTTTTGTTTTCATACCAAAGCCTGAAGCGATACGTGCCATCTGTTTTCCGATAGTCCCAAGCCCAACTATCCCGATACTTTTTTCAAAGAGCTCAAATCCCAAAAGATCTTTATAGACAAAACTGCCCTCCTTGGCTCTTGCAATAGCGATATCCGTTTTTCTTGAGATATTGAGCAGAAGCGAAAAAGCAAACTCTGCAACCGGAGGACCAGCATATCCTTGAACATTGGATACGATAATACCTCGTTTTTTGCACTCTTCCAAATCGATATGATCAAACCCAGTGGATCGTGTTTGGATGTAGCGAAGATTGGGGAGAAGTTCTAAAACCAAACGATCTATTTTGGAACGTACGAAGATACTGATCGCTTCATACGCTTTTTTCTCATGCACTGCGTGGTTGATATCTTGTGTAAAAAAATCGATTTTTGCTTCCAGCTGTTGAAAAACTTCTTGGCACTCTTTGTCTGCTTCAAAAATGGCTATGTTCACTTTTTCCCTTTAAAAGTAACGACGATGAAGCCTATAAGGCCTACTAAAACGGTTCCGGCAATGATAAGTATCATCGCATCATCAAGCATTGTCATCTTTATGCTCCTCATGCTCTATGGTGATTTTTACAAATGCTACTACCATAAAAATAACGGCAATTATAAGGATCATTGCCATTATTAATTCATAGTTTTTAAAGGGTACATCCATGACTTTTCTCCTTTAGCTGTCCGCACGCAGCACTGATATCGAGCCCTTTGGACTCCCGAATGGTGCACAGCACGCCATGGTCCAAAAGATATTTTTGAAAAGCTTCTACATCCTTTGGTTCCGGTCTTTGGAATGGGCTTCCTGGGTAAGGATTGAAATAGATGAGATTGACTTTTGCTTTTATGCCATGGAGAAGCTTGACAAGTTTTTTCGCTGCTTTCAAATCATCGTTGAGATTCTTGATCATGAGATATTCAAACATCACTCTTTTTCTTTGGTCGATTGGAAACTCTTTGACAGCTTGTATAACGCTTTCTATATTGTATGCTTTGTTGATTGGCATCAGTTTTTGCCGTAGTTCATCATCCACTGCATGAAGACTGATTGCAAGGAGTACTCCAAGATTCATTTCCCCTAGTTTTTTGATCTTTGGTGCAAGGCCGCTTGTCGAGATTGTTTGGCGTCTTGGACTGATGCTCATTCCATGCTCATCGCTAAATATCTTGACTGCTTTTGCGACATTTTCAAGGTTATCCAAAGGTTCACCCATGCCCATATAGACAATGTTGACTCTTCTGTTTGCTGGAATATTGTTGTCTTCTCGGATAGTAAGTACCTGTTCCACAATTTCACCGGGAGTCAGATTGCGAACGAACCCTCCTTTGGCAGTGAGACAAAATTCACACCCTACCTTGCATCCCACCTGGCTTGAAACGCACACAGTATAGCGCGCTTCTTTGAGTATATTCCCCTTTTCATCTCTCTCCTCTTTCTTCATAGGAAGCAGTACACTTTCCACCGTATGGCCATCCTGTAGCCCCAACAGATACTTTTTGCTTCCATCTTTGCTTACCTCTACATTGAGGATTTTTGGTGGAGTGATAGTGAATTTTTCTTTCAGTTCTTCACGCATCGATTTTGGAAGATTGCTCATACTCTCAAAATCTTTGGCCCCCTTTTGATAGATCCACTGATATATCTGATTTGCGCGAAATTTTGGAGTGACTTCTTGCTGCAGTTCTTCTTTTGTGAGATCTAAAATATTTTTCATACTCGAAATTTCTCCTTGATAAAACGTTCCAATTTGTTCATAGCTTGACGTATATTCGATTTATACGCTTCATGGGCATTCGTATCACAAAAATTGGTCACGACGAAAATACCAGCGGCTGGAATTTCAAACTCTTTGGCTACTTGCAGTACAGAAAAAAACTCCATGTTTTCCAAGCCTATCCCTGCTTTTTGAAAATATTCCCATGAAGAACTGTCAGTGGTTATATAATTGGATGAGTTGACAATTGTTTCATGTGAAACATTCAACCCTTCACTCAATACAACATTATCTATCGGCGTGTATGATTTTTTTTGCCAAAATGAGAGTTCGATCTGTGCAGCCCCTCTGCTTTGGACTATATCGAAGATATTATATTTGCCGTAGCTGCCTGCAGAACCGATAAAAAGTAAGAACTCCGGTTTGTCAAAAAGAGCGAGTCGCGTAAGATTGATGCTTGATTCGATAAGACCAACTCCTATAGGATATGCAAAGGGAAATATTTCTGATTTTCCAGCACAAACTATCATAATCGAACCGGTATCCCTTCATTGTGTAGATAATGTTTTAATTCCATGATATCGATCTCTTTGAAATGAAAGATACTTGCCGCCAGGGCTGCATCTGCATGACCTTTTGTAAAGGCATCTTTGATATGTTCCATTGTTCCTGCTCCCCCACTTGCAATGACCGGAATATCAACAGCGTCACTGATAGCACGTGTGAGTTCCAGGTCATATCCCGCTTTTGTACCGTCTGCATCCATGCTGGTAAGCAGTATCTCGCCGGCTCCTCTATCATATACCTCTTTTGCCCACTCGATGGCATCTTTGCCGCTATCATGTCTGCCGCCAGCAGTAAAGACATGCCAACCATCACCTACTCTTTTAGCGTCGATTGCTACTACAATGCATTGACTTCCAAAACGCTTTGCAGCTTCATCTACAAATTCCGGTTTTTTCACGGCAGCCGAGTTGATACTCACTTTATCGCATCCTACAGCTAAAAGCTTATAAATATCATCCAGCTCTCGAATACCGCCTCCCACCGTTAGCGGTATAAATACCTCTTTTGCAACCTCTTCAACGATGTGTACGATGGTATCTCGTTCTTCATAGGTTGCGGTGATATCGAGAAAAGTTATTTCATCAGCTCCCTCTTCATTGTAACGTTTCGCAACTTCAACTGGATCTCCGGCATCTTTGAGCCCTACAAAATTGACCCCTTTTACAACGCGTCCTTTATCTACATCAAGACATGGAATGATACGTTTTGCAAAGTACTCTTGCATTATCAATATACCTTCTATAAGTTTTTGTATATTATACTATCTTTATGAAGATCGAGCAGTTTCAAGAAATTATCAAAATCTTGCGTGATGAGTATAAAAAGTGGGACGCGCCCGCAAAGAGGCTATCACAGAGTTATACCTACAAACGCACTCCATATACTATTTTGATATCCACTCTTCTTAGTTTTCGTACAAAAGATGAGGTAACCTTCGATGCGGCGCACAGGCTTTTTTTGCTTGCAGACAATCCATATGATATGCTTAAAGTTCCACGTGAAACAATCGAACAAACAATATATCCTGTCGGATTTTATAGACAAAAAGCAAGAAGTATTCAGGCTGTTTCAAAAGAGCTGACAGAGAGATTTGATAGAGCAGTTCCAGACACGCTTGAAGCGTTGGTGAGCATAAAAGGTATTGGCCATAAAACGGCCAAAATAGTTCTTGAAAATGCTTTTGGAAAACCTTATGTGGCGGTAGACACCCATGTGCATCGCATCTGTAATATATGGGGACTGGTAAACACTGTAAGTCCACAGGAAACAGATAAGAGACTCGAAAAGATGTTGAAAGAAGAAGATAAAAGAGGACTCAATAAAATCCTCGTTTCATTTGGACAGACAATATGCAAACCGCAAAGGCCACATTGCGAAGAGTGTCCATTAAAAGAGAGATTGAAGGATTTTGACATAGCATGTAAAGTTTCGTGAAAATATTTGACATATTTATATAAACGCGCTATATTTAATCCATTCTTTATCAACGATAGGATACAATCTTTGGAAGTTGCGGCAAAAAAGAAATTTGGACAGAATTTTTTAAAAGATAAAAGTGTAGTCAACAAAATCATCCAATCGATGCCCAATACAGATAATGTAATTGTAGAAATTGGGCCTGGATTAGGTGATTTGACGCAAGAGCTATTGAAGAAGAAAGATGTGATAGCTTTTGAGATCGATCCAGATCTATGTACGCTATTGCAAGAGAAGTTCTCTGAATCCCTTGAGAAGAGAGCATTGAAACTTCACTGTGGTGATGTACTGGATCGATGGAAGCAGCATCTTGTGGATAAAGAGTATGATCTTGTAGCCAACCTTCCTTATTATGTAGCGACCAATATCGTTTTAAGAGCTTTACGGGACCCAAACTGTAAGAATATATTGGTAATGCTACAAAAGGAGGTAGCGGATAAGTTTTGTGCAAAACCTGGACAAAGAGAGTTTTCAGCTCTTTCTGTTTTGGCCGGGTCGGCTGGAGAGGTGCAAAGAGTTACGGTTGTGAAACCAAACTCCTTTACTCCTCCACCAAAAGTGGATTCGGCTGTCATTTTGATCAAAAAAAATAGATCAATTGATGATGATAATTTTGAGACTTTTTTGAAAATTGCTTTTCGACAGCCAAGAAAAACTCTTTTAAAAAATCTTGCACAAAGCTATCCCAAAGAGCTACTGCAACAACTCTTTCAGACACTGGGTGTTGCTTCCAATATTCGACCTCATGAAGCTAGCACATCTATCTATCACCGGCTATACGAAATGTTAAAGGAGAAGATAGATGGAGCAACAACCCAAAAGCAACCAACAAAACGGGAATCAGCAAAGAAATCAACAACGTAGAAATCAAAACTACAATCAAGGTGTCTATAAAGATATCAAAAGGGCCCTTGCTGCCAATGAACGTATGCAGCAAAGTCGTTTGACTCCTAGAGTGAACACAAAAAGTAACGCCAAAGTGAAAATCACTCCTTTGGGAGGACTTGGAGAAATTGGCGGAAACATTACCGTTTTTGAGACGGAAAAAAGTGCTATCGTAATCGATGTTGGGATGAGTTTCCCAACAGAAGATATGCATGGCGTCGATATTTTGGTGCCGGATTTCTCCTACCTTCGACAGATTAAAAACAAAATCAAAGGGATTGTCATCACTCATGCCCATGAGGACCATATCGGTGCAGTGCCCTATCTTTTTAAAGAGATGCAGTTTCCAATTTACGGTACTCCCCTTCCCCTTGGTATGATTGGGAATAAATTTGATGAACATGGTATGAGCAAGTATAAGAGCTATTTTCGCTATATCGAAAAGAGAAAGCCGATCAAGATTGGAGATTTTGAAGTAGAGTGGATGCATATGACCCACTCCATTATCGATGCAAGTTCTTTAGCTATTACCACTGAAGCGGGAACGATTATCCATACGGGAGATTTCAAAATAGATCATACGCCAATAGATGGATATCCGGCAGATTTGCATAGACTCGCATACTATGGAGAGCGAGGCGTACTGTTGCTTCTTTCGGACTCAACAAATTCTCACAATCCTGGGATTACGAAATCGGAAGCGAGTGTCGGCCCAACATTTGACCTGCTCTTTTCCCGTGCAAAAGGTCGGGTTTTGATGAGTACATTCTCCTCAAATATCCACAGAGTCTATCAAGCCATCGAGCACGGCATCAAATATGGAAGAAAAGTATGCATTATCGGACGGTCTATGGAGCGAAATTTAGAGATCACTATGGAGCTCGGTTATGTGAAATTGCCACAAAATATCTTCATCGAGCCACATGAACTTGGCAAATATAGAGATGATGAGATTTTGATCGTAACGACAGGAAGCCAGGGCGAGTCGATGAGTGCGCTATATAGAATGGCGACAAACGAGCATCGTCATGTGAAAATCAAGCCAAGCGATACGATTATTCTCTCAGCCAAAGCGATTCCGGGAAATGAACGAAGTGTTTCAAGCCTTATCAACTTTATCCAAAAATGTGGGGCAACGGTGGCGTATCAAGACTTTAGCGAAATCCATGTCTCCGGCCACGCGGCTCAGGAGGAACAAAAATTGATGCTGCGCCTTGTGAAACCAAAATTTTTCTTGCCGGTGCATGGAGAGTACAACCATTTGATGAAACATAAAGAGACGGCCGTGAAATGCGGTATTCCAGAACGCAATATCTATCTCATGAGTGATGGAGATCAGATTGAGGTGAGTCCAAAGTATATGAAAAAAGTAGGAACGGTCAAAACAGGAAAAGCCTATATCGACAATCAGCTCAATGAAGAGATTGAAAGCGATGTGGTGATCGACAGACAGAAAATGGCTACAGAAGGAATCGTTATCATTGTGGCGCAAATCGCAAAAGATACGAAAAAATTCATCACTCCACCAAAAGTCTCCAGTTTTGGACTTGTAGCGGATAAAAAAGATAAAGAGTTCGAAAAAGAGATCAGTACGCTCCTTGAGCAGTTTTTGATGAATAAGCCGGAACTTGTCGAAGCTCCGAAAAAGTTGGAGAACGATTTTCGACAGGTTGTTCGAAAACATATTTTTAGAAAATACAAAAAATATCCGACAATCGTTCCAACGCTTTTCATCATGTGAGGAAGGATATGTTTTACGCACAAATAGCAAAAGAGGTTTTGGATATCGAATCCAAAGCTTTGCAGGATGCAAAAGAGAGAATTGCGGACAATATCGATAAAGCGGTTGAGCTGATCTACAATATCAAAGGAAAGCTTATCGTTACGGGAGTAGGTAAAAGCGGCCTTGTGGGCAGCAAGATCGCTGCCACATTCGCTTCTACCGGAACGCCAAGTTTTTTTATCCATCCAACAGAAGCTTTGCATGGTGACCTTGGAATGATCGGCAAAGAGGATGGCGTTCTGGCTATCAGCTACAGCGGAGAGAGCGAAGAGCTTATCAAAATACTTCCCCACATCAAACGTTTTGATATACCTCTTATTGGTATGAGTTCAAACCCCGACTCCTCCTTGGGACGTTATAGTGATGTATTTATATCGATTGCCGTTGAAAAGGAGGCATGCCCATTGCAGGCTGCTCCTACTGCTTCTACGACTTTGACTATGGCGCTGGGTGATGCTTTGGCTGTGTGCTTGATGAAAAAGAGAAATTTTCAGGTGAAAGATTTTGCCTCTTTCCATCCTGGAGGCAGTTTGGGCAGAAGACTCTATGTGAAGGTGAAAGATTTGATGCGAACACAAAACCTTCCTATCATCAACGAGGAGACTCCTCTCAAAGAGGCTATCGTTGTTATGAGTGAAGGAAAACTTGGTAATGTTTTGATCAAAAATGGGGAAGGAAAATTGGTAGGAGTTTTGAGTGACGGCGATCTTAGAAGAGCTTTAATGAGCCAAAACTTTTCATTGGATACTCCTGCTATAGAGTATGCGACCAAGAGTCCAAAGATGATTGATGATGAGAATATGCTTGCAAGTGATGCACTGAAACTTATTGAAGAGTACAAGATTCAGATGCTGGTTATCGTGAAAAACGGCCATATCGAAGGCGTACTCCATATTCATGATTTGGTAGAGGCTGGAATCAAATGAGACTCAATAAATATATTTCACACAATACGACCTACTCCAGGCGTGAAGCCGACAGGCTGATACAAGAGGGCTTTGTCAAAGTGAATCGTCAAATCGTCAAAGAGCCATTTTACGATGTACAAGAGGGTGATAAGGTTTTTGTAAAAGGTAAGCTTATAAAACCGAAAGTGGACTATACAGTCATCGTTTACAATAAACCAAAGGGAGAGCTTGTAACCAAAAAGGATGACAGGGGGCGAAAAACGATCTATGACTCCTTGCCTAAAAAGTTTGCTCACTATATTCCGGTAGGGAGACTCGATTTTGCAAGCGAGGGGCTTTTGCTTCTTACAGATTCTCCAAAGATTGCCCAGGCTCTCATGGAAAGCGATATTCCAAGAGTTTATAACGTAAAAATCAAAGGGGAAGTGACACCAAAAATGGAAGAGGCGATGCGTGAAGGACTAGAGCTTGAGGACGCTACGGCGGGCGGACATGAGAAAAGCAGAGTTACTTCTATGAAGTTTGCTCCCTTTTTCGCCTACAGGATAGATAAAAACGCCCCTACGTTCAGTAAACTTAAAGTTGCACTGACTGAAGGGAAAAATAGGGAAATAAGACGATTTTTTGCTCATTTTGGCAAAGATGTGGTAGACTTAAAAAGAGTGGAATATGGCTGGATCAAACTCAACGCCCTACCAACGGGCAAAACGAGGTATTTGAGTAAAAAAGAGTATGAAAAGCTTCGAGAATTTTTAAAGGAATTGAATGCAAACAATTCAGCTAAAAACAAGTCATAAATCGGAGATGATTGAGATCACGGAGATTGTAAAAGAGGCTGTGATTCGCAGTGGCGTGAGCAATGGCAGCTGTATCGTTTACTCCCCTCATACCACTACAGGTGTTTTACTTTTTGAAAATGTCGATCCAAACTTGCAACGAGATTATTTGGCTCACATGAGCCGACTTGTGCCAAAAAGCGATCGATATGCCCATGGCACCAATGCCGATGCTCACTTGAAAAGTGCTCTTTGCGGCAATAGCGTCAGTATTCCCGTAGTCGATGCGAAACTGATGCTTGGCCAGTGGCAAGGGATATTTTTTTGTGAGTTTGATGGACCAAGAGATGAGCGTACTCTATATATAAAAGTGGTTAATGGATAGATACCGTCCAAAAAGTTTAGAAGAGTTTATAGGACAACGACAGCTTCTTGCTCCCGAAGCACCTTTTTATAAGCTTTTAAAACAAAGAGCCCTCCCCCACTCTTTTTTCTTTGGACCTCCAGGAACTGGTAAAACTACCCTTGCTAGAATCGTCGCCAAAGAGTATGAGAGCGATTTTTTCGAACTCAATGCAACAAGCCTAAAAATAGAAGAGATTCGAAAGATTGTTCATCGCTATAAAGGAAGCTTTATAAAGCCTTTGCTCTTTATCGATGAAGTACATAGGCTTTCCAAAAATCAGCAAGAGGTTTTACTTCCAATTATGGAAAAAGAGGAGGCTCTCATTTTGGGAGCGAGTACAGAAAATCCTTTCTTTTCCTTGACTGCCGCTATTCGTTCCCGCTCTATGCTTTTTGAGTTTCGACCATTAAATGAAGAGGATTTAAATCAATTGGTGCATAGGGTATGTCAAAACGAGGAATGCAGTATCGATGAGGAGGCGAAGGAGTATATTATTCGTATTTCCCAAGGAGATGCAAGAAATTTGCTGAAGTTTTTAACAAAAGCCTCCCTTATTGAAAGCCATATCACACTTCAACTGCTTCGTTCTTTAGCGCCAATGAGCTATCATGAAGGGAGTAATTCGAAAGAGACGCATTACGATTTGGCAAGCGCACTTATCAAAAGTATCCGAGGAAGCGATGTAGATGCTGCTCTATACTATCTAGCAAGACTGATTGAAGGGGGCGAGCCTCCCGAATTTATTGCAAGACGGCTTGTTATTTTTGCCAGTGAAGATATCGGCAATGCAAATCCCAACGCACTCAATCTTGCTACATCTACGATGATAGCTGTAAAACACATAGGTTATCCAGAAGCAAGAATTATTTTGTCCCAGTGCGTTATCTATCTTGCATCTTCTCCAAAATCCAATGCAGCCTACAAAGCGATCAACAAAGCGATGGAAATGGTTAAGGATGGAGAGATCTATCCCATTCCGGAGCATCTCAAGCCACCAAAGTTTCAGGGATACAAATATCCTCACGATTATGGAGGATGGGTGGAACAGGCATATACGACAAAACCACTAAAGATTTACGAAAGCAGTGGTATCGGATATGAAAAGCGGCTTTTAGATTGGTTGGAAAAGATCAAAAAGGTCCAGTAGCGCCAAAATTCTCATCTCGCTTTCAAAAAGAGGAGTAAAGAGATTTTTCGAGCAGGATGTTAAACCCGACAAAATTGATTGAATTAGTTGACAATAGTATCTTTTTTTGTGTACACTTTGCAAAAAAGGTGTACTATGAAAAAGCTGCTTCTCTTTGTCCCATTGGCTCTTTTTGCTACAGTTGGAGACAATTTGGTGGGCGCAGGTGCGAAGTCGAGAGGTGTTGCTGGTGCCGGTATCGCTTCATACCAGGGAGCTGAATCTATCTTTATCAACCCATCTTTAATTTCCTTTGCGCAAAGAAGCAGTGTGGAAATAGGAACTACTTTTTTCATGCCAAAAGTGTATGCCAATGGGTATAAAAGCAGGGCCGATTTCGAGTTGATACCCTATTTTGGATATATCAAGCCTTTGGATAGAGAAAGTACTGTCGGTTTAGGCTTGTTTAGTGTCAGCGGAATGGGTGTGGAATATCCGGTCTCTTCGCTTGCGTATATGAAAACGCAGTTTGGCTATGCAAAATTGATCGGAGCCTATGCAAAACAGTGGGGAAATTTAGGTATTGGGATTGGATGTAATATTTCGTATGGTGCTCTACGTATTGCGGCACGCATGCCAAACCAGCTTGGTGATAGGTTGAGCAAAGATATCGGATTTGGGCTCAATGTGGGATTGCATTATAGCTGGGAAGATATCACTTTGGCAACTACCCTCACCTCTCCCGTATCTATGAAGTACAGTCGTGTTTTTGACTTCAATCATGACGGGAAAAAAGAGAGTTTCCATCTTACTCAACCAGCGGAAGCGGGTGTAGGCATTGCCTATCATAAGAATGGATGGTTTGTTATGGGAGATTATAAAAGGATATTTTGGTCTCATGCGAAAGGATATAAAGATTTTAATTGGAAGAGTCAAAATGTCTATACCATTGGGATTCAAAAACGTTTTGCAAATTTTTCTGTACGTACCGGATACAGTTATGCTACAAAAGTTATGAACGGCTTTACGGACAGCAATGTAGAAGGGGTTTCTTTTCGGGCCCAAGATATTGCGTTTTTCAATCTCGTAGGGTTTCCTGCTATAACAAGAAGACACATAAGTGTTGGAATGACAATGGGTCTTAAACCTTATAAAATCAATCTTGCATGGCTTTATGCTCCAAAAGAGCATCTATCAAGTGGCTCTTTGCAAGCTTCCAATAGGCAAAGTTCACTCACTATAGGGATAGAGTACAGCTTTTAGCTGCTCTATCTTAATAGCACTGATTGAAATCCCTCATACTTTTGCCCAACCATGCATCTTTTTTGCCGTTAATGCTGTTTTACCTTGATATTCGATCGGATTGATCGCTACGTAATTGAGCTCTTGTAAGAGGAACTCTAAAGGTTCTACATCTTCATTGTCAACTATGATAATCAGATCGGCTGCATTTTTCATCATACGGTATATCTTTCGAAAAAAGAGCTCTTTGTCATCGAGTCTGTTGATGTCATAAGGGACAAAGATGGTATCAAACATCATGGAGCGTTGATTGTAGCGCTCTTTGGTTTCATCGATTCTGCGAAGTTTCCCTTCCAGCCCTTGCAAGGCGTCAAAAATCTCATCTTCCAAAGCGGCAACTTCAAGATAGTGCCCTTTTCCTTGGCAAAATTGAGCAAGTTCTTCGGCATGTTCTTTTGTATCGGCAAAAAGATAGACACGAACTCCCGGGAGATTTGGTATGATCGAAAAAAGTTCTTTCATGATTCCTCCATCCAGATGAGTGAAACAAATCTTCCAGTTGGGCCATCACGCCTATAGGAAAAATAATCACTGTTGCAACAGGTACAGATATTGTAATCTTGAATCGATTCTACCCCACCCTCTTTTAACTGTTCATAAATCATAGCAGGTATATCTAAAAATCGATTTCGTTTTATAAATCTTTTTGGATAGGTTTGTGCCATCTCCAACGCGATTTCGTAGCAGCAACTGTGAATACCGGGAGAAAGGATTGCTTTGATGCTGTTTGCACCAAGATTTTTCATCTGTTTGATCGCTTTGCCAACTATTTTTTTCGTTGCTCCTGCTCTACCTGCGTGCAATGCTGCGATTATCCCCTTTTCATCATATAAAAGTACACCAAAACAGTCCGCACTCATAACAGCCAGTCCCAAATTTGGAGTTGTCGTTATCAACCCATCACAGGATGGAGGTTTTTGCAACGTATCGATCACAACAATTTTGTCTGAATGGATTTGATTGGCAAACTGAATCTCGGAAAGCCCGGTTTTTTCCTTCAATATTGCTCTATTTTTTTGTACATCCAAAGGATTGTCACCTACATGTAATGCCAGGTTGAATGTATCGTATGGCGGTTTGCTCACCCCACCCCATCGATTGGTAATAAATCTTCTTATCTTCATAGTTTCTTACTATCAAGAATCAAAGTGACTGGACCATCATTGATGATGCCCACCTCCATCATGGCTCCAAATAGACCTGTTTGAACCGGGAGATGGAGTGATAATTTTTGGCAAAAGTGATCATACAGCTCTTTTGCTTCCTTTGGTGGCATCGCTGCGGTGAAATCCGGGCGATTTCCTTTTTTAGCATTCCCTGCCAGAGTGAACTGGGACACAACCAGAACAGAGCCCTTCACTTCTAAGATATTTTTATCCATTTTTCCAGATTCGTTGGGGAAGAGGCGGAGTTTTACAATTTTTTTGATCAATTTTTCGATATCCTTTGTGGTATCCTCTTTCATCACACCAAGCAAAATATTGTATCCTTTGCCAATTTTGGCAATCTCCGTTCCATCTATTTTGACCCAAGACTCTTTTACTCTTTGTATGAGTGCTACCATTGCTCTCCTTTTGTGCTATATTATAAAAAAAGCTCAAAAAAGGAAAGACCATGATCTTTAGCGATAGATTTGAAGCAGGAGAGCTTTTGGCGCAAAAACTGCAAGGGTATAGAGATGATTCGCAGACCATAGTAGTGGCCCTTCCTAGAGGGGGCGTGCCGGTAGCCTATGTGATTGCGAAGCAGCTTAACCTTCCCATGGATATCTTTTTTGTCAAAAAGATTCCATCACCTTACAATCCCGAAGCCGCGATTGGAGCCATCAGTGAAAACGGGCTTGAGTATCTCAACGAAAGGGCTGTGATGATGCTCAATGTCTCCAGGCCCTATGTAGATGAGCATGCAAGAAAGATTATGGAAAAGATGAAAGAAAAAAGGGCTCTTTATCAAAAGAGGAGGATATCAGTAGCAGGAAAAAGAGTGATTTTAGTCGATGATGGCGTGGCGACGGGAGCAAGTATGTATCTGGCTGCAAGAGCTTTGAAAGATGAGGGAGCCAAAGAAGTGGTTATTGCCGTTCCGGTTGCGCCTCCGGATAGTTTGGCTCTTTTGAAAGAGGTAGCCGACAGGGTGATTGTACTGCAAACACCACCAGACTTTATGGCTGTAGGCCAGTTTTATCGAGATTTTCATCAACTAAATGATGAAGAGGTAATGGAGTTGCTATCCAAAGTTTAATCAAGCTTCCCAAAGTCCTTTGATACCGCTTATGAGAAATTGGGCTGCGATCGCTCCGACGATAAGCCCCATGATTCGTGTCAGGATCTTAATGCCGGTGACTCCTAATGCTTTATTGATAATACTTGCATAGCGTAAAGTGAGATAGGTTGCCAATGATGCGATCAAAATAGCGATGCTTAAAAGTATATAGGAAAGAGCTGGATGGAGCTGGCTAGAATTATTATGGCTTAAGACTACAATAGTCGCTATAACGCCTGGACCAAACAGGATAGGAATACCGAGAGGGACAATCGCGATATCCTCTTTTTCTTGTGCTTCTTGTGCTTCTTCCGGAGAGTGTCTGTTTTTGGCTCCGTGTCCATAGGCCATATTGATGGCGATGAGCATCAATATAATGCCCCCTATAATTTTAATGGAGTATATGTTTATCCCAAAAAACTGAAAGACAACCTCTCCACCAAAAAGGGTAACAAAAGATGCTGCAAAAACTGTCAATGTGGCTTTTCTTGCCACATCTGCAATAGCGGATGCGGTTGGTGGCGAAATCATCGATATCATAATAGAAGCAGCTGCAATTGGGTTGATAATAGTTATAAGTGCAATTATGTCATGAAGTAAAATCGAGATAAAAATAGAGTTCATTCATACCCTTTTTTATCGTAAATCGTATCATAATTTTTATAAGAATTAAGAATAAATTAATAAACTCTTTGTTATAGTTACTTACTGTTAGGTAAGTGGAGTAAATATGAGTAAAAAAATGGATCTATTGCAGATCGCTGCAAGACATTTCGCCAACTATGGATATAGTGGTGTCTCTTTGGACAAGATTGCCAAAGAGGCTGGAGTAACAAAGCCGGCAATCTATTACCATTTCAAAAATAAGGATGAGTTGTATGAAGCGGTATTGATGTACCGTTTTGATACTCTTTTACACCATTTGGAAAAGAAAATAGCGGCTCGTATGCCGGCACAGAAACTGGTGCAATATATTGAAGGGTTTGGGGAGTATTTGCAACAAAACCCTTGCTTTGCGGCTATTTTGGCACATGAATTTGCTGATAACGGCAAACATATGAGCGATAGTGCTGCGAAGCAACTCTCGAAAACGCTCAACATGCTTACATCCATTCTCAACGAAGGAATCGCAAAAGAAGAGTTTGCAATAGAAAACCCTATGGTAGTTCAGATGATGATCGTAAGCTCGCTTATCATGCATCAAACAACTAAAGAGCTCCGCGGTCGCGTAGCAAATTTTGTGGAAGGGTATAAGATCTTGCCTGACCCCAATATCGAGGATTTTGCAAAACTCTTAGCAAGAAAAATAGAAAAACTTATAAGGAAAGTCCCATGAACAAAATGGTTCTCATCTCGGTTGTGACAGTTTTAAGCCTGCAAGCAACCGAACTCTCAGAACTTTTTAGGGCATTGAAGACAAAGCCCATAACGCAAGTGGATAGGATTGCTATTGACATAGCAAAATTGCAAAAAAAGAGGGTAGAAGATAGTTTCTATCCCGATTTCAATCTTTTTGCCAGCTATGAGTATTATAACCGAGATACAAACCTGCGACCGGTTCCTCCTCCAGAGGCAAACCGGCTTATAGCAAAAAAAGAGCCTCTTCCTTTTGCCAAAAACATTCAGCGCATCGGTGCCTCTTTTTCTGTGCCTCTTTTTGTCAAAAAGCTTTTTACGTTGCGCAAAAAGCTTGATTTCTTAATAGAGGCTGCGAAACTAAAAAAAGATCTCAATATCTATAAAAATGAGGCGATACTCCTTGGAAGTTATGCAAATCTAAACTATCTAAAAGAACTCGAAATTGCTTTGAACGCAAGGAAACGGTCGCTACTGAAAACCTTTGAAGATACAAAGATAAAGGTTGAAAGTGGCAGAGCTGCACCGATTGCATTGGATAAGATCGAAACATTCCTTGACGGTTTAGATATTGCCTTAGAAAATGTCAAAACAAATGAAGCCAAAGCAAAAGAGGTGATAGAGAGTCTTACGGGAATGCATATAGATTCAATCCAACCAATAGTTCAAAAACAAGAGATCGAGCGAAAGGATCTTTTTGCACTCAAACTTTTTGATCAAAAGATAGAGGCCCAGGCTAAAGATGTGGAAGCTGCTAAAGACGAGTTTGTTCCAAAGCTTATTTTGCAAGGAAACTACAGTAAAGATTATGCGCAAAACGATGTGATGTTCAATAAAAGTATCGATACAGACTATGGAAGTTTGGCTTTGAAGCTTGTCGTACCTCTTTCAAAAGCGAATCTCACGCAAATCGAAATCGCAAAGACAAATCTTTTAAAAGAACAGAAGCAAAAAGCCCAAACAAAACTTGAATTGCAAGCTCAGGCAAAATCACTGCAAAAGCAGCTTACGATCAATATGAGAGCTCAAAGAATTGCCGAAGAAAAAGTGCAGCATCAGCGTGAACTGTTGAAATATGCAAAAACCGCGTATGATGTTGGCAGACTTACGCAAGAGGAGTATCTGCGGTATGAAGAGGCACTTTTGAATGCGGAGACAAATTTAGCTTCACTTAAGGCAAAAAAATGGCAAATAATTGCGAAACTTGCCGTACTCTATGGAAATGACTTAGAAAGGATTGTAGAATGAAAAAGTGGATCAAAATAGCCCTATTCTTGCTCATTGTTGTATTGCTCGTCATTGGTGCCGTTAGGCTGGTTAAAAAGAGAAAAGCCCAGGAAGCCGCCACTCCTATAGCAAAAGAGTATGCTGTACTTGTGCATACATTTCAGCCAAAAAGAGAAAAACTCACTCTAACTTCTGATTATATTGCTCTTGTAGAGAATGAAGCGAATACAAAAATTGCTTCCAAATATCCAGGAAGAGTGCTTCAACTTGCCAAGGTGGGCAGCAAGGTAAAGAAAGGTGATATCGTGGTACGTCTGGACGATACGCCGTTGCGCTCTAAACTCTCAAACTTGCGATACCAAAAAGAGGCGACCTTGCAAGCTATCGCCTCTACAAAAGTGGTTTTACATAATCTAGAAAAAATCCATGCAAGAACAAAAAAGCTCATGGATGTTAAGGGAGCATCGGTTGAACAGTATGAAAAAGAGCAAAATCAGATCAGTTCGACAAAAGCAAAACTGGCAAGCCTAAGAGCACAGCTTGCCTCTTTGAAAACAAATATCGAAGAGATTCAAAATGAGCTCACCTATACAACACTGCGATCCAATGTGGATGGCGTTGTTGCCAAACGATTTGCCAATGAAGGTGATGTGGTGATGCCTGGAAAACCGCTTCTAGCAATCAATACCGATAAAGAGAGCTATCTTTTGATTCGAGTTCCAAAAGAGACGAAAATCTACGGCATTGTCTATAAAGGCAAAACCTATCCTGTAACGCCACTGCAATCTACGTTCAACTCTTTGGCTGAATATAGGGCCAATGTGGAAAATGACTCTTTGGTTGCAGGGCAAAGAGTAGAGACATCTGTTATCTTGTATCAAGGCGATGCGGAACTTCTGCCTCAAGATGCCATCTTAAACAGAGATGGAAAAAGCTATGTGTTGGTGGTCCAAGGCGATGGTGCCATAGCAAAAGAGGTGCATATTGTTGCAAGTGCCAACGAAGGTGTAGTGGTCAAAGAGTCACTGACTGGGCAAAAGATAGTCGTTGCAAAACCGGATATTTTGCTCAAACTCTTAAGTGGTATCAAGCTTAAAGAGATAAAAGGATAGTGTATGTTTGAATATTTTTATCAACGTCCCTATCTGCTATTCAGTTTGATTGTCGGTTTTTTTGCAATGGGGATAATTGGATTGAAATCCCTTCCAAAAAATCTATTCCCAGATGCCAACAGACCGCAGGTTGTCGTCATTACTTCAGTTCCCGGAGCAACGGCAGAGGTTGCTGCCAATACGGTAAGCAAGCCGATCGAAGAGGAGATTAGCCGTATTAGTCTCGTACGAGATGTAAGTAGTGTCAATGTGGCTAATTTCTCTATCGTAAAAGCGGAATTCGAGTATGAAAAGGGCTTGGAAGCGGCTGCGGTGGATGTGGCGAATGCTTTGTCTATTGCACGGGGGAAACTGCCTAAAAATGCCAATCCATCGGTCTATACTGTGGGCGATTTTACCCTTCCTGTCGAGGTGGTGGCACTTAGTCCAAAAAATAGCAATATCAGCTTGCAAGAAATCAGAAAAATCGCCGAATCGCATATAAAACCATACCTTTTGGCCAATCCGCACATAGGAAACGTGGAAGTGTTTGGCGGGTATCAAAGTGCTATCAATATCGAAGTGGATCCATTCAAAGCCAAAAAGTATGGCGTCGATTTTGACACATTGGCCAAAGTACTGTTTGCTCTCAATAAAGATATTCCTATAGGCTTTACCAAAAGCAAAGAGAGCTTCTACACCATCACCTACTATGGGGAAAAAGACAATATAGAAAAACTCAAAAATCTCCATATCCTCCCAAATGTAAAACTGAGTGACATTGCGAAAGTGAGTTGGAGCTATAAAAAACGGACGAGCGGCTATCTTGGAAACGGCAAAAATGCGATTGCTTTATCTATTCAAAGAGCGCCTGCTGGAAGCGTTTTGGATGTAAGCGATGCAGCAAGAGCCGAGATTAAAAAACTGCAAAAGCTCTATCCGAATATCGACTTTCAAATAGCCGATACACAAAGAACGCTCATAGAAACGGCAAACGAAAATATGCTTGAAGCCTTAAGGGATGCGATTGTGTACACTCTTTTGGTACTGCTTTTCTTCCTTGGAAACTTTCGAGCGATTATTGCCGCTGGAATCTCCATTCCACTCGTTTTCTTTGGCACCATAGCCATTATCTGGCTAGGAGGTGGAGAGCTCAATATCGTTATCTATACCGCTATCATTTTGGCATTAGGGATGCTCGTGGACGATGCGGTTGTTGTACTGGAAAACATCGAAAGGCATCTAGAGCTCAACGAAGATATGCAAACGGCAATTGTCAACGGGACAAAAGAGGTTTTAGGACCGGTCTTCGCCGGAACTGTAGGAACTATCGCCATCATTTTCCCACTCATGTTTGTAGGCGATTTTCCAGAGCATATATTTAGGCCCCTCATTTCCACTTTGATTATTGCACTGCTTGTGAGCTATTTTCTCTCTATTACTTTTATTCCACGGTTTTCCGCGGTGCTTTACAAAAATGGAACAGGCAAAACAAAAATAGAGCAGTGGTTTGAAGATGTCTATAAATATACTATCGGGCAGCTCATTGGCCCATATATCAGTGTTTTGAAGTTTTCCAACGGCAAATGGTGGGCGCTTAGACGTATGCTTTTAACTGCTGCTGTGGTGCTGACTTTTGTATTGAGCCTCAAAAATGTTATGCCGCTCATCGGTAAGGACGTTATGCCTCCTATGGATACGGGGATTATCAAAGCGCAAGTGGCATTCAGTGCCAATGAGACGGTAGATAGTGCTGAAAAGAAGCTGCACAAATTTTTGGTTTGGCTTCATAAACAGCCATGGGTGAAATCGAGTTCTGTTGCCTTTGGTAGCGAGTCTGGGGTTTTAAGCCTAGGGAGCGGAAATCTTCCAAGTGAAGCGACGATCACTATCAATGCAGTAGATAGATTCCACAGGAACAAAACTATTTGGCAGCTCGAAGATGAGATACGTGACAAAATTGCAGAGCTTCCGGGTGTGAAGAAAAACGATGTTTTTGATTTTGGTGCAACTGCCCTTTCAACCATTAAAGCGCCTCTTGATATTCGTATAAAAGCTGCCGATTACGAGAAACTGCCGGATAAGGCAAAAGAGATTATCGATGCGATACGAAACGTAAAAGGACTTACTTCTATTAGTCAAAGCTGGGATAAAGATTTTCAAGAGGTGGTTATCAACATTGATAAAAATAGAGCGCTCTCTTACGGGGTGACACCGTATCAAATCGCTATGCAGATTCCACTCAAAGGGCAAGTCGTATCACTGGCCGCCGATATGGCTACGATGAATACGCAGTTTGTAAGGATGTATCTCAAAGGCAAGTTCAATGAAAATATCCAAAGTTTAAAACTTCTTCCAATCAAAACGAAGTTTGGTGAAATACCATTGAGTGAACTTGCGAAAGTATCCTATCAACTTACCCCTGCAAAGATTGAGCGGGACAAATTGCTTTACAGTGTGGATGTGAGCGGTTATCGATCAAAAAGGCCGGTAACACATATTACAGATGATGCAAATGCAGCGCTTGCAAAAGTGGATACAACCGGTTTTGTGGTAACACAAGAGGGAGATATTGCACAGCTTCATGACAGTTTCAAACGAATGATCAAAGCGATTGCCATCGGTGTTATCATTCTTATTATGACGCTTACAGCTATCTATGAGTCTGTAAGACTGGCAATCATTATGATTTTGGTCCTGCCGCTCTCTATGATAGGGGCTGCGTGGGGTATGCTTATTTTCCACAAACCAAGCTGTATGCCAAGTATGGTGGGGTTACTGCTTCTGTTTGGTATCATCATCAAAA
Source organism: Nitratiruptor sp. SB155-2 (assembly GCF_000010325.1). GTDB lineage: Bacteria > Campylobacterota > Campylobacteria > Campylobacterales > Nitratiruptoraceae > Nitratiruptor. The sequence continues at coordinate 74,737 of NC_009662.1, forward strand.
ATGCAGTACTGCTTATAGACTTTTACAAAGAGTATGAAAAAGAGGGCAAATCTCCATTTGAAGCGGCGATCGAGAGTGTTCGGGTTCGATTTCGTCCTGTTATGATGACAGCTTTTGGAACGATTGCCGGGATGATTCCAATAGCATTGGAGCAAGCAGTAGGGCTTGAGAGACTAAGTCCGCTAGCAGATGTGGCAATCGGAGGGCTTTTGGTAGGAACCCTTCTAACACTTATCTATGTGCCGATGTATGCCTATGCAACTGATCCAAGAAACAGAAAAACAAATCCGATAGAAAAAGTTGAAGAGTATATCGAAGAATAAGGAGGGGATATGCAAACACCAACACCAGAGCAAGTTATGAATATGATGAAAGATCGCTTTGGAAAGTTGCCAAAATCAATCGAAGAGGCAGCGGAAGTGGATCCAAGCTTGATAGTAGAACAAGCTATCAGTTCAAAATTAAGCATGCAAAGCGAAAAAAATGCACTTGATCCAAAAACAAGTACACTTGTATTCTTGGCAGCTGCTTTGGCCCTAGGCAATGAGGAGTGCGTAGAGCTCAATACAAAAGCGGCCAAAAAGATGGGTGCGACCAATGAAGAGATTCTTTCAGTCATTCGTATTGTTCGCCATGCAGCTGCAAGTGGAATCGTTGGAACTGCCGAAGCGGCATTAAAAAATTTAAAAGAAGAGTGAAAGCTCTTCTTTTGAAATGAGATATCTATGGCTCACCACCATCATCATGTGAAGGGTAAAAATCTTTTTATCACCATTATCTTAAATATCATCATTACCCTCTCTCAAATAGTTGGCGGCATTTACGCAAACTCTTTATCACTTCTGAGTGATGCTATGCATAATCTCAGTGATGTTCTTTCTTTGGTGATTGCTTGGGCTGCAAATACGATAGCCGCCAAACCCTCAACCAAAAGCTATACTTTTGGTCTAAAAAGAGCAGAGATAATTGCGGCACTCTTTAACGCCTCACTCCTTCTTGGAATCGCTATCTTTTTAGTTATCGAAGCCTTCCACAAATTTTTTCATCCCCAAAGCGTCGATTCACTCTGGGTTATTTGGCTAGGGGGTTTGAGTATTCTTTTAAATACTCTTAGTGTTCTGCTTGTGAAAAAAGATTCGGAAAAAAACATCAATATCAAAGCTGCCTACTTGCATCTGCTAACCGATGTTTTTACTTCAATAGCCGTTGTGGTAGGTGGACTGCTTATGCAGTTCTATCACATCTACTGGGTGGATCCGGCTGTCTCTCTTCTCATAGCTTTTTATCTCATATATGCTTCAATTGATATTGTAAAAGAGTCCATTGCCATTTTGATGGAGTTCGCGCCAAAATCTATCGATATAGAAAAGATTGCGGATGAGGTGAAAAAGATAGAAAAGGTTGAAAATATTCATCATATCCATATCTGGAGACTTGGAGAGCATGATATCTTTTTGGAAGCCCATATCGATTTTAAAGAGAATCTTCCTTTACAAGAGGTGACGCAAATCATTGCAGATATCGAAAAACTTTTACGTGAAAAATTTTACATATCGCATGTCACACTGCAGCCCGAGTTTCAAAGAGATGATGATAAATCGATAGTAGTACAAAGGGATCCAGGTGCCTGAGTGGATAGATACATTTATAGCTTCCCATTCGGCATTGGCTTTTTTGGCTTCTTTTGTTGCAGGAAGTCTTACTGCAGCTGCCCCTTGCTCTTTGGTATCCGTACCACTGCTTGTAGGGAGTGCAATTGCCCTCAATAAAGATCTGAAAGGCCGCAAAAAAATATTGTTCACCTATGCATTTTCTGTACTTTTTGCTTTGGGAGTAGTGGTGAGCTTTTCTATTTTGGCTTTTTTGGTAGCGAAGTTTGGTCTCTTTTTCTCTATCGCTCCTATGTGGGCATATCTGATTGCTGCAGTTGTTAGCATCATGGTTGGACTCTACGCTTGGGGCGTTTTTAGCGAAATCAATAAATCTGTACTCATAGAGAAGTTTATTCGCTTTCGGCTTTTTGGAGGTTTTTTGATAGGCATCGTGTTTGGGCTTGTCAGTACTCCTTGTGCCTCCGCTCCACTTGTTGCGATTATAAGCGCTGCTGCAAACAGCCACTATATCTATGCCTACATGCTGGTTTTAACCTTTGCTTTTGGTCACTCTTTGCTTCTGCTGATAGCAGGAGTTTCTGTCGGATTTGCCCAACAGCTTATCTCAAACAAAACGGTAGCCAGACTTTCCAATGCTCTCAACAAAAGTTTTGCTCTCGTTTTGGTGGGGTTTGGTTTTTACTTTTTTTACAGAGCGTTAGAGCAGATATGAAAGGAAAAAGATGAAAAGATTATTGTTAGCTGCTGTGTTTGGCTTGTCTCTTTTTGCAGAGGCAAAAATGCTGCCTTCCACTCCATTTGCAGCGATTCAAGAAGCGATCGCTTCAGGGAAACGGGTATTTGTAGAAGTTGGATCAGATCACTGTTTTAGTTGTCAAAAGATGGGAAGAGTGCTCTATAAAATAAAACAGGAGTATCCCGATTCCCAGATATTTTTCTTAAATATCGAAAAGAACAGAGATGCAGCAAACCGGTTAAAAATCGTGCTTATTCCAACACAGATTCTGTATGAAAACAAAAAAGAGGTCTACCGTTATATCGGTTTGCTTTCAAAAGATGAAATTGTACATCTACTAAAAGGAAGATGATGGAGTTTGATGCATATTTGAAACGTTTCGATTACGAGGAGCGAAAGGCTATGAAGATAGGGCTCGATGAGATGTTCGAGCTTTTACAAAAAGATGAGGCACAGGTTGTGGATATCAGATTTCATGAAGAGTACGAAGCGTGGCATGTGGGATTTGGGTTGCATATTCCACTCAATGAACTGCCAGATAGATTGAATGAGCTTGATAGAAGCAAAACGATCATTACCATGTGTCCTCATTACGATAGGGCAGAGATTGCAAGACTCTATCTGACACTTAAAGGTTTTCATGCAAGATATTTGACCGATGGGATGCTGAAAGTGGTGGATTTTCTAAGAGGCGATAAAGCAAGAGATATGATGGAAAAAATCAGAGGAGGTAAGTGATGGAGTTTATCAAAAAAGTGGTTCCCAGTGAGATGAAAAATATACGAATCTCGGTGGAGGAGTTTATCGAGCTCTATAACAAGGGTGAAGCAGAGCTTGTGGATATCAGGATGCCTTTTGAAACAGCTGTATGGCAAGTCAATTTTGGATTGAAAATCCCGGCACCACAGCTGCCAGAAAGAGCCCATGAGCTTCCGAAAGAGAAGCTCATCGTTGTTGCCTGTCCGAAAACAGATAGAGCAAATATGGCAAGAGTATGGCTGACAGAGCAAGGGTTTGATGCAAGATATCTTGATGGAGGTTTGTTGAATCTCATGGATTGCCTTCGGGGTGGAAAAGCCAAGGATATAAAGCTGTAAGATGAGTGCCGATATTATCCATTACGCAATATACTTTTTCTTAACATTGGTTCTTTCCACCCTCTTTGCCATGGGTGGAGTTGGAAGTGCCATCGCTCTTGTACCGCTATTTTCAATGATGGGTATGCCTATCAATTTAGCAAAAGCGATTGGGCTTTTTATCAACTCGGCATCTACCATCACAGCTTCTGTTATGAACTTTTTTAGAGGAGTGCTGGATATCAAATTTGCCCTTCCGCTCATTATCTCTATAATGGTTGCTACGCCTATTGGAGCTTGGAGCAGCCAATATGTCCAAAAAGAGATCATTGAGTGGATGTTGGTTGCATTTTTATTGATAAGTTCCACTCTTTTGCTCTTTAGCAACAAAAAACCAAAAGTTGTGTATGACAAAGTTTGGGTGTTGTATGTAATAGGTGGCAGTGTGGGGATTGTTTCAGGTATGATTGGCGTTGGCGGGGGTTCCCTTATTATGCCGCTACTTATTTTACTAGGGTTCGATGCAAAAAAAGCGGCTTATGCGATAAGTTTTGTTATTCCTTTTTCGACTCTGGGAGCCTTTTTTACCTATCTTGGCTTCGTTCATATGGATTGGATACTCCTTGGAGTTGTTACAGTCGCAGCAATCATTGGAGGATATCTTGGGGATTTTATTATGCATTACCGTTTAACCCCAAATCAGATAAAAAAGCTTATTGCGGTCGTTCTTCTTTTACTGGCTTTAAAAATGGTTTATCAATTACTAGGAGCGTAAGATGCTACATATTTTAAAAAAAATTGCAGACTGGATTATAGAGCATGAAAAGAGTGCGGCACTTGATTGCAGTGTACCCGATGAGATTATCGATGAGTGGCTTGAGACGATTGAAGAGCGAAAACAAGAGATGGAAGAGGAGGGCCACACCGATTCTGAACAGTATGAGATGCTTTTAGATCTTGAAAAAAGAGTCAAAGAGATCAAAGAGATGAGGAAAAAGAGGTGCCTTATAAAGAAAAAATAAAGGGTTTTTTATGAAGCCAAAAAGAAGAGTATTTGGAAAGAGTAAAGAAAACAACCAAAACCTTCACTCAAGAGGGATAGCCGCACTTTTTGCAGCTTTTGGCGCTGTGGCATTTTGGCGAGGAAGCTGGATGCTTATGGATAGGTATCTTTTTCCAAATAACGATCTATTAAGTGCTGTTGTGAGCATTGTAGGCGGAATTGCGATAATTTTGTTTTTAAACTATAAATTTGAGGATCTCTTTTGAGCCTATCTATTGATATATCAAAACTAAAATGTATCGGTTATGCCACATTTATCGGTATTGTTATGGGCGTTTTGATAGCGTTGATGATAAAGCTTCTTTTTTTCATGATAGATCTCTCAAAGGATCTACCGTTTGAGAGTTTTTATCTTGCACCTATCATTTTGCCGCTCGTTTGGTATCTCAATAGATGGCTTTCAAAAAAAGAGATCGTTTTTCAAGAAGATGAGATCAAAGAGATATATGATTATATAGAATTGAACAAAGATGAAAAACCGCACTATCTACATTATGTTTTTGCGAAAATTTTTCTTTTTTTTGCGACAGTTTTCGTCGGTGGTTCCGTGGGTCCAGAAAGACAGGGGATTCAACTGGGAGCCGGGATGTGCCAGTTCTTTGCAAAAGTTTTTTCTTGCAAAGGATTTGATAGAAGAAGTCTGGTTGTAGCGGGCATCGCTGCGGCTTTTTCTGTTATTCTTGGAGCACCGATAGCTGCACCTGTTATTGCGATAGAGCTGATGGCGGTGCATATCGTGGTTTATGAGACGCTTCTAGCTGCTACGATAGCAAGTTTTTTCGCATTTTTAAGTGCGAAGTTTTTGCATATCGATTATCACTATTTTGAGCCTTTGCCACACTTTTTCCCCCAGTATGAATGGTCGCTCTTTTTGCCCGTTATTCTTGCCGGTCTTTTTTTTGCCTTGCTCTCTTTTGTGATTGTTCGATTTTTTAGAGTGTTATCTTTTTTCAATGTGGCTACTGCAGTCCATCCTGTTTTGAAAGCAGTTTTTGTAGGTTCTTTTATTATGTTGCTTGGGAGCTACGGATTGACATCTCCTCTTGGGCTTGGAGTCGATGAGATAGAGTCTACATTCAAAGCTACAGAGAATGTGGCATGGTATCTGCCGTTACTCAAAATTGTAGCGACTGCTTTTACCTTGGAGTTTGGAGGAGAAGGGGGAGTGTTTACTCCACTTTTATATGTTGGCAGCATGAGTGGACACTGGTTCGGCCAGTTCATTGGAGGAAATGCTCCTTTTTTTGCCGCTTTGGGATTTGTCTCTGTTATAGCTGCAACGATGAGAATACCTGTATCCTCTGCCATACTCGCAGCTGAACTTTTTGGCGTAAAAAGGCCCATTTTGCCTTCATTACCATTTTGATAGCCTATATTGTCAACAAAAACCATACCCTTTTTGAAGCGCAAGGAGAAGCGATCAAAAAGTCCGATGCGTTGATAGCTGAGATGAAAAGATTTTTAAAGATGTAAACCAAACAAAGGAGCCAAAAATGCCAGATCCAAGATTTTTAAAGCCGTGGCACGGAATACCAAGAGAGGAGATAGACTGGCATCCAACAGTGGATCATGACAAATGTATAGGGTGCGCAACATGTGTGACAGGTTGTAACAGGCTCGTGTATAGATACGATTTCGAAAATGAAAAATCGATCGTTTATGATCCGTTAAACTGTCTTGTAGGATGTACCACTTGCCACAATACTTGCCCGGTGGATGCCATATCCTTTCCGCCATTTGATGTGGTTTTCGATCTGGAGAAAAGAGTGGATGAGCATCACGCTGTTGAAGATGATCTTTTTACAAGAAGAGATATTTTGGAATACAAAGAGGCAGAGCCTGCGCCAAAAGAGCAGGCAAAAGTGATGTATAAAGAGATAAGAGGTGATGTTACAATCCTAAGATGTGATCTTGAAAATTTGCAAAATATACGAGCCGGACGCTATATGGAGCTTGAAATTCCAGGCAAAAACTGGCTTGGAAGAAGTTATTCCGTTGCGAATGTTCCTTTCAATGACGGATATGTAGAGTTTCACATCAAAAGAGTTCCGGGAGGAAGATTTAGCGAATATGCCTACAACGATTTACAAATAGAAGATACCTTCACCGCAAAAGGCCCTTACGGGAAATTTGTATACGATTCGCAAAACAGACTCTATTTCGTAGCTCTTGGTGTTGGACTTGCACCGCTTGTGGGAATGATAAGAGAGGTACTGTTGCACGATCCACAGAGGGATATCAAACTTTTTTGGGGAGTGAACCGATCAAAAGATTTTTACTATCTCGATGAGATTAACGAGCTTGCCCAAACATATAAAAATTTTAAACCTGTTTTGGTAGCAAAAGAGTATGATGTGGCATTCAAACTGCCAAAACATGGGCAGTTTTTCAAAAAAAGAGCACTGGAAGCTTTCATAGAAGAGATTTTTGATACCGATAGGGACTACTATATAGCGGGACCTTTTGGAGCATTGAATACGTTTAAAAAGGTACTTGTGAAAAACGGAGTGGATGAGAGCAAGATATTTACAGAGATATAAAAAATGATAGAGACACTTTATACATCTTTGAAAAGCTTTTTCAAGATAACTCCAATGCTCTTAGGCGTTATCGGAATTGTCGGTATTTTCAAAGTTTTTATAACCCCCGATCTGCTTGCATCTTTTTTTACCAAAAACCCTTTTTATGATACGTTTATAGGCCTTTTTGCCGGAGCGATTGCCGTTGGCCAAGCGATTGTGAGCTATCTTCTGGGTGGAGAGCTTTTAAGAAGCGGTGTCTCGCTTTATGGGGTGACAGCGTTTATTTTGGCTTGGGTTACCCTCGGAATCGTACAGTTGCCACTGGAAGCCAGCGTATTGGGTATTCGGTTCACTGTTTTAAGAAATGTTTTGGCTTTGATTTTTACCTTTTTGGTCACTCTCGCTACTGTCTGGACGCTGGAGCTTTTGGGATGAGAGGGAAATGGTTTTTACTGGCTGTAATTGCAATCTATATTGCTCTTTTTTTCTTGTACCCCCAAAAAGTCACTTTGGCTTTAGAGGAGTCTTTTCATCTTTTGATCAAAATCGCGCCTATTTTAGCCCTCGTCGTTTTAATCAATGCGCTTATAAATTTTTTTATAGACCCGAAAACATTGGCAAAACATCTAAGCCGCGAGAGTGGAAAAAAGGCTTGGATTATCGCACTTCTGGCTGGAGTTTTGAGTCACGGCCCTATGTATGCGTGGTATCCTTTGATAGAGGATTTAAAGAAAAAGGGTCTTCGAGATTCGCTTATAGCCCTCTTTTTTTATGCAAGGGCTGTAAAACTGCCACTGCTGCCTTTGATGGTACACTATTTTGGGCTAAAATTTACTATAGTTGTCAATATCTATATCGTCGTAGCGGCATTATTGCAAGGGATAATAGTTGAAAAAATTGAAAATAGCTGATTTTAGCTTAGCCACGCTCTATATTCTTGTATATGTACTTTTCTTATTTTTGGCCTCCTTGTTCATGGAGTATATCGAGCCAAATAACTTTCAAAATTTTTTTGATAGTTTTTGGTGGTCCATTGTTACAGCAACGACCGTTGGGTATGGAGATATAGTCCCTCATACTTTTGTGGGAAAAATTATCGCTCTTTTGATCATAATTGGCGGTGTAATTGCAGTGGCAGTTTTTACAGCGACCATGACAAGCAAACTGGTAGCCATGAGTATCTTTTCAAAAAAGGATTATGAGATGTTAGACTCCTTGAACAAGCACCTTGTTATTTGTGGATTCAAAACACCCAGAATTGAGGTGCTAAGAAGTTTTCAAGCCCATTATGGTGACAATATCGTCATCATATATCCAGAACTTGTTCCAGAACTCAAAAAGATCTTGGAGGAGTACAATCTCAAATGGGCACAAGGCGAATACAATGATGAAGCTGTTTTGAAAGAAGCCCATATAGAAAGGGCGGATAAAGTGATGATTTTGAATTTGCATGATGAGTTTGCAGACGCAAGGGTACTGGAAACTGTCATAGTGATTCGCTCATTGAATCCCCATGTCTATATTACAGCAGAAATCATCGATCCAAAGTATGAAAACTACCTTATCAAAAGTAAATGCAACGAGATTATCATGAGCGAAGAGTACAACAGGTTTTTGCTTTCAAAATCTGTCACAGAGCCTGGTATGTCCAAGGTTATCCGGAAGCTTCTTAGAACGCAAAATATCCATATCCAAACGAAACACTCCTATGTAGGAATCTCTTATAAAGCGGCTTTTGAGGAGAGTTTGCAAAAAGGGGAGATACTCATAGGCATCGTAAAAAACTATATAACGGAGAGTGAACTGAAAAAGATTGTTTTAAAAAAGCTGCAGTTTGGAGGTGATGTGGAAAAGTATAAAAAGCTTCTCACAAAAATCAAAAGAAACGAAGTTGAGATGGAAGTGGTCATCAATCCGGATGATGATATGATCATTCCAGAATTTGCTGCTTTGATAGTTATGGAGAGGAAACATGGAAAATCCGATATTTGAAGGTTTGAACGAAGAGGAAAAGAGAAGTTTTTTGTCTCTTTTTACAAAAAAAGAGGTGCAAAAAGGTGATGTGATAAAACAAGAGGGGGATCGCTTAAAAAAGGGTTTCTTTTTAGAAAACGGAAGGCTTGTTGTAAAAAAACATTCTTCTGAAGGAGAGATAGAGGTCGCTACTATCAGTGACAGCAGTCTCTTTTTCTCTCTTACTTGCCTTGTTGATGGAGGGAAAAGTTTAACGACGGTAGAAGCTCAAGAAAACTCCACTATCTTAGAGATTTCGCAAAAGGAGTTTTTTGCTTTTTGTCAAAAAAATCCAGCAACTGGCGTAAAAATTCTAAAAAACATAACCTTGCTTCTTGCAAAATATCTAAGAAAAAGCGATGAAAAAATTGTCCAAATGTATAAAACTTTAGAAGAGGTGCTGTGATGAATGCAAAAATTGAACTGGTAAAAGAGATCTACCAACTGCAAGACAATGATCTGCAAGAAAGAAAAAAAGCATTAAAGAAAATAGAACCCTATGTAGATGAGATAATGGATCAGTTTTATAAGAGGCTTTTGCAAAAAGAGGATTTTGCCAAATTTATTTCTGTAGAGAGAATTCCAGAACTCAAAAGAAAACAGATCAAGTTTCTTGTCCAGCTTCTTTCAGAGCCTTTTGATGAAAAACTCTATAAAAGAATCGCAAAAGTGGCTATTGTACACTACCATATACAACTAGATCCCATCTATATGTCCTATGGATACCATATTTTAAGTGAACTTATATTGGCGCAATCACAAAAAGATCCCTCTATTTTGCCCTATCTGAAACTGATTATCAAATATTTGAAAGTTTCAGAGGAGATTATGAAAGAGGAGTATTTTGCACAAAAAATGCTTGCCGAGTCTCCATATAGGGCGAACGATCTCTTTATCGCGGTCAATAGCCTTCATATGGCATATATCCGATGCAAAAGCTCCTTTGAGAATTTGAGGGTGGATGAAAAAGCAAAAGAGCTTTTTGAAAAGAGCTTGGAGGAGTTAAAAGAGTACAAAGATGTCTTGGAAGAGGCCGGATTTCATCTTGCAACCATTAAACGATTTTGTACACAGTTTTCCAATGAACCAAATGAGAAGAATTTAGAGGCGTTGAAAAATGCCATTGTAAAGCCTTTGAATAACGTCAACGTTACCGCCTATCTCTCTTTGACAAGCTCCCTTGCCACCATGCGTGCGATGACAGATATCGTCTATAAAAGAACTATTGTAAATGAAAAAGAGTTAACAATAAAGAGCGTACAGCACAAAATATTTACACTGTTCAGTGAAAATTACGGCTGGGCAATATCGGATATAGAGTTTTTAGACAAGGAGCCCGAATCCGGATACGAGATAGTGAAGTATATGGCTTTTCGTGAAAAGATATTTTTCCTCTGTATCAATGTCAGAGATGTTATCAACAAGTTATATGTTGTTGAAGGAATCGATCTTTTGGCTGAAGCCATGAAGCTGACACTCTATAACAGAAGCAAGGAGTAGGATGAGTTTAGAATATTGTTATCCTCTTAAAGAGGGCGAAATACTTCATGAAGAGCATGATGAGTGGCCTTTGTTTGATGTAACGATCCATGGAAGTGATACGGAGCGGGTGAAACTGGCCAAAAGGCTTGTCTGTTCTGTCAAACATATGCCGCTTCGATTGAGAATTCACTATGAAAAGGATGCAGTAAAATCGATCGAAAAGGGTGTGGGGAAAGATCCAACGTTAGAGTGTCAAGGCAAAATCTTGGCTGAGGGGCTTGTGAGTGCAGAGGAACTGACACAGATTTTTGAAAGGCTTTTGGAACAAAACAATGAGTAGAAGGCTCCTGTCTCAGATGAAACCAAAAGAGCGAGGGATCATCAAAAAAATCGGCGATATTGGTGAGCTGAAACGACGGCTTTTAGAACTTGGTGCGCTTACAAAGGTTCCTATAGAGGTGGTTCGGATAGCTCCTTTTGGTGATCCCATCGAGATAAAAATAGGCAATACCTATTTGGCGCTGCGTAAAAGCGAAGCAAACAAAATTGAGGTGGAACTTTTTAAGGATAAAGCATGTTCACCGTAGCATTTGTCGGCAATCCCAATGTAGGTAAAACGGCACTCATCAACGATATTGCCGGAAGCGATCTACAAGTAGGTAACTGGCCTGGGGTGACGGTAGAGAAAAAAGAGGTGACATTTACCTATCACGATGAGAAGATCCATCTTGTTGATCTTCCAGGGACCTATACTCTCACACCATATTCACTGGAAGAGAAGATTACAAGAAATGTTATCTGCTCCGAACAGATTGATGGCATTATCAATGTTGTGGATGTTACGGATATCAGACGTAACATGTATTTGACATTAGAACTCGTTGATCTGCAAAAGCCTTTGGTTGTAGCGCTGAATATGTTCGACGAATTTACCAAAAGAGGGTATGCGCTTGATATTGAGAGATTAGAGGCAATCTTGGGTGCCCCTTGTGTACCCACGATAGGATCCAAGGGAATAGGGACGAAGAGGCTTGTTAAAGAGATGTATGACGCAATCAAAGAGGAAAGAAAACCAAAAGTCATTCCTTATCAAGAGCATATTGAAAAAGAGATAGCCTTTTTGATCAAAAAGATGGAGAGGGAAGATTGCCAGTTAAAAAGATTTTTTGCCATAAAGCTTTTAGAAGAAGATGAATTTGCCACTAAGAGAGTAGAGCAGATGGACCCTTCTATCGTGCAGGCAGCCAAGGAGGCAAGAGAGCGGTTGCAACGACATTTTGGCATGAGTGTCAAAGAGTTCATCGTACAAGACAGATATCAAAAAATAGACAAGATTTTAGATGAGGTGCTCAAAAAACCGTTGATTGATAGAGTCCTTTTGAGTGATAAAATCGACAATTTCGCACTGCATCAATGGTTTGGCATTCCTCTTTTTGTAGTGATTATGTTTTTGATGTTTAAGATAACCTTCGATGGCAGTGCTCCGATAGTGGATTGGATGAGTGGATTTTTCGAAAACTTTTTAGGGCCTCATCTAAGAGCTTCCATGCATCCCTTGCCGCCTTGGATGGTTTCGCTGCTTGTAGATGGAGTTCTGAGTGGCGTGGGGCTGGTTCTTTCTTTTTTACCCCTTTTAGCCTTTTTATACTTTTTCATGGCTCTTTTGGAAGAGAGCGGCTATATGGCAAGAGTGAGCTTTTTGCTTGATAGGTTGGCTGCTGGGCTTGGAGTGAAGGGAAATGCCTTTATATCTTTGATTGTCGGATTTGGCTGCAATGTACCGGCAGTCTATTCTACAAGAACTTTAAGTTCGCTTCGAGAGCGCATAATCGTGACATTGATGATTCCGTTTATGAGCTGCAGTGCGAGATTGCCTATCTATGCCCTTTTTACCGCACTCTTTTTTAGGCATCATCAGGCTTTGATCATTTTATCGATGTACCTGTTGGGAATTATTGTTGCATTGGCGATTGGATTTTTGGCGAACAAGCTTTTGCCAATGCAAGATTCAAAACCTTTTTTTCTAGAACTCCCTACCTATCATATGCCGACGTTCCATGCAATATGGCGGTCGATGAAACCAAGACTTGCCGATTTTATTACGCGAGCCGGTACCGTGATTGTCGCAGCTTCCATAGTTGTATGGGCCATTATGAGCCTGCCTCCTTCATCCACTCCTCAAACATCCTATTTGGCAAGAACTGCTCAAAAGATTGCTCCCCTTTTTAAGCCTCTTGGTTTTGGTGAGCATTGGGAGCCTGTAGCGGCACTCATTCCTGGGACTTTAGCCAAAGAGGTGGTGATAGGCTCTCTTGGAACTATTTATGGTGTGGAAAATGCGAAAAAAAAGGTAGCTAAAACTTCATGGCTCGATGATCTTTGGGATCAAGTAAAAGCGTTGGGAAGAGCGTTAAAAGATTCGATACTCAATATAACAACCCTGCAGATTGCTTCCCTGCAAAGTGAGCAAACCTCAAGCCTGCTGATGCAAAAACTGCGTAGTCAGATTGCCACACCAGCTGCTGCACTATCCTATATGATTTTTGTTTTGCTCTATATTCCATGTGTCTCAACAATGGCGGCCATCAAAGAAGAGTTTGGCTGGAAACTTATGGTGTTTGAAGTGCTGTTTTTGCCGGTTTTAGCCTATTTTATTACCTTTTTTCTCTACTCGGTAGTAAAATATTTTCTTTAGTGATTCACTGGCTCCATTCGGGGGAGCCTGTCTTCCAAAAGCTTTTCTGGTTCGCTAAAAGGTGCGAGACGCTCGATAAAGTCTAAAAGTGAAAAGATTGGAGTAGCATAGAAAAACTGCAGGTGGTGATCGTTTTGCCAAAGTCTATCGGCATAGAGAAGGATTTGGTAGGGGATATCACCAAAGCCGTCTTTGTTTTGATCAAATCCTTGGTAGCGATCCCAGTAGTTTTTTTCGATGATATTGTTTGCTTTTTTGATTTTTGATAGATCCCTGACCACATCGTTTAAGTTACCGAGAAAGTCGTTGTTTGTAATGGTGTTGTTGCAAATGGCAGAATGAAAATGCAAAGCTGTGAAGTTATTGGAAAATATATTGTGCTCAATATATCGACGCATACCAAGCTCGGCCGGAGATGAATCGATATAGATTCCCTGGGCACAGCCATAGACTCTGTTGTTTTTTACGAAAATATCTTTGCCGTGTGCAAGTAAAATACCAGTTCCCGTTGCAAGGCGTGTATCGAAAATTGTATTGTGATCGAATGTGATGCGCGAACCACCTTTGAGATAGATACCCGCATAGATATCATGGATGTTATTTGCTGAGGCTGTGAGATTATGATCCATCATAGCCAAAATACCGTATCTTGCATGTTCAATTTGATTATTTTTTACCAAGATATTTTTCGATCGATTGATGGAGAGATCTCTTCCTTGAAAAAAGCGGTTGTTCTGTATAAGGATATTTTTGCATCCCCACAAACGAACAAAGTCTCCACGATTATCTACAACTTTTTCCAGGAAAGATGCAATGGCGTTGTTTTTGAAAATAAGATGATTGCTATAGTGTGCAACAATGCCAAAGAGTGCATTATCGATTGTGCAATCTTGTATAGATACATTACGGACATTTTCCATCGTTATTGCAGCATCCATTGTGTCCCGGCGTTTGCCACTTCCTTGAATATGAAGTCCGTTGATATGTACATCGGATGCTTTGATCGTAATGACACTACCTTTTTCAGCGCCTACAATCGTACAATTTTTGGCTTTGATAGTGAGTGGTTTATCGATTACAATAGTTTCATGGAAGGAGCCCCCAGCGAGATTGATAATGGAGCCAGGTTTTGCGTTATCGATTGTATTTTGCAAAATACCGCTATGGCTATATATCAAAATGGTAAAAAAGATAAAGAGATATCGTACGACTATGCTATCCATATATTTATCATAACGAAATTTTTGTGCTTTTCACTACGTAACCATTTTGTAATCGGATTGTTTTGCACTATTTGTGATGCGTTATCTTTCAAATACACTTATGAGTCGAGCTTGGTAAGCTCTTAAACCTTCTCTTTTCTCAGCTCTTTGAAAACATAGATACTTGCCGTCAAAATAACAAATCCTAGTAAAAGCAAACTGAACCATATCTCCATGCTATGTGCTTTTTTCCCTTCTCCAAAAAGATATCCAATCAGTAGCATAAACCCTACCCAGATGAGGTTGGCTAAAAAAGTTAAAGGTATGAAGCTTGCAAGAGGCATATGAGAAATTCCGGCAGGGATGGAGATATATTGCCCGAGTCCTGGTGTAAGAGGCGCCAAAAAGACAGAGATCTTTCCATGATGCTTGAAAAAAAGAATCGTTTTTTGAATCATCTTTTTATGGCGATATTTTTGAACAAGCCATTTTGCAAGATGATAGTTCAGCAGTGCCCCACTCAAACTTCCAAGGGCCCCACTGAGGAGAAGTCCCCAGTAGTTCTTTGCGCCTATGGAAGCGAGATATCCGGAAGGAATAAGCAAAATTTCACTTGGTACGGGAATAAAAGTGCCCACCAAAAACATATAAAGATATACTCCAAAATATCCTGCTTGCTGGGCAAAATGTACAAGCAAAGAAGCGATTTGTTCAATCATCGATATTCCTCAAAATCAGGCTCAGCAGTCCCACATATTCATGAATGGCAATATAGCTTTTTTTTAGGCCTTCCATAGATGGAAAAAGATCCCATACTTTTATATCATCTTTTGTTTGATAATCACATGAAACAGGCGTTATCGAAAATCCAAAATGTCTAAAAAGTTTGTATGCTCTTGGCATATGATAGGCTGAAGTTACGAGACAGATCGATTTTTGTGGAAGTTTTTGTGCTGTAAAAGCAGCATTTTGGTAGGTGTTGAGACTTTTGACTTCATACCGTATTGATAATTTCAAAGAAAAGGTTTTTTGTAAAGTATGGATTGTACGCTTTGCATACTCGGCTTCCAATCCTGTAAAAAGGAGGGGGAGACCCTTTTGTTGCGCAGTCAGTAAACCTGTCAAGATTCGCTCTGTAGAAGATGCAGATGTAGGAAAGAACTTTCCACGATCATAGCCTCCTCCAAGAACGACAACATATTTTGGCTCTACATTGGAAGGCGCAAACTTCCAGTTTTCCAATGGAGCGAGGAGCCATCTGCCTGCAATATCGGTGGATAATAGATATAAAAGCAGGGCAAGCATAAATGCAACTTTTTTATAGTGCTTGAAACCAAGAAGAAAAAAGCCCCAGACAAAAAGTGCCGGGGGCAAAAGGGAATAAGTAAAAAGTTTGGATAGGATGTAGATCAAAGAAGTTCGACTCCCTTTGTACCTTCTTGAAGAGATCCAATGATGTAGCCATCACTTTGTGCTAAAACAGCATCTACATCTTTTGAATCAACTACCAAAATCATGCCAACACCCATATTGAATGTTTTGTACATCTCCTCTTCATCCACATATTGGGCAATAAAATCAAAAATAGGCAATCTCTTTATTTTTTGTTTTTCGATCACTGCTTTGAGATTGTTCGGTAACACTCTAGGTAGATTTTCTACGATGCCCCCGCCTGTGATGTGCGCTAGAGCTTTAATATGGTTTTTGAGTTTTTTATAGGTTTGTACGTAGATTCTTGTAGGCTCCAGCAAAACCTCTTTGAGAGGCTTACCCTCAAACTCATCATCCAAACTTTTTCCTAGCTTTTCAAAGAAGAGTTTTCGTACCAGTGAGTAGCCATTGGAATGGATGCCAGAAGAGGGAAGGGCGATCAAAGGATCTCCCGCTTTCAGTTCCGGTCTGTTTTCAAGTTCACTTCTTTCAGCTATGCCCACTGCAAAACCAGCCAGATCAAAATCCCCCTCTTTATACATCCCTGGCATCTCGGCAGTCTCTCCTCCGATCAAAGCGCACTGGGCCTCTTCGCAGCCCTTTGCAATCCCTTTGATCACCTCTTTGGCTTCATCCACATCCAGTTTTGCCGTTGCGTAGTAATCGAGAAAGAAAAGGGGTTCGGCAAAACTGCAGATGAGGTCATTGACGCACATGGCTACCAGATCGATACCAACTGTATCGAACTTTTTTGCTTCAATGGCGAGTTTGAGCTTTGTACCCACGCCATCTGTGGCTCCGAACAGTACAGGCTCGCTGTATCCTTTTGGAAGGGCGAAACCTCCTGCAAATCCTCCTATGTTTCCCAGAACATTTTGATTGAAGGTGGCCTGGACAAAGGGCTTGATCTCTTCAACCAGTTTCGCTCCCGCATCGATATCGACACCGCTCTCTTTATAGCTGATACTCATTTTTCATCCCAGTTGCATTTGCCAAAGATTTTATTGAAAAACCACAGACTTGGACAAAAATTTGTAAAGGCAAAAATCAAAAGCATGATGATCACAAAAGTCTGGATAATGACTGCTATTTTAAACATCAAAGCGTTTCCCTGTACTCCCATAGCAAAAAGATACATGGTAAATCCAAGTACGATGGCCATCAGGATTCGTTGCATTTTATCGCCGCACATATTCTCCCCCTTCAAAATTTTTAATATAAATTATAACATTTAACAGGTGAAGTTTTTGTATAATTTAGCAATTTTTGTTAAAATCAGACAAATTTTATCTGAAATGGAGCATCTATGTGGTTCGAAGAGGTTCATAACGATTTTTTTAAACAGGGCGTAAAAGTAGAATCGAAAATCTATGAGACAAAGAGTAAATATCAGACTATCGAGGTGTATGAGAGTAAAGAGTTTGGCAAGATTTTGGTAATAGACGGGCATGGGATGCTCTGTGAAAAAGATGAGTTTATCTACCATGAGATGATGGCGCATGTACCGGCGTGTACCCATAAAGAGCCAAAAAGAGCGTTGGTAATCGGTGGTGGTGATGGAGGTGTGGCGAAAGAGCTGCTCAGACACCCTGAACTCCAAGTAGACTTGGTAGAGATCGATGAAGAAGTAGTCAATGTTTGCAAGGAGTATTTTCCAAATATAGGCGATTGGGACAATCCAAGACTCAATCTCCTGATAGAAGATGGGATCGAGTATATTAAAAATGTACCGGCAGATACATATGATTTGATTTTGGTGGATTCCACCGATCCTGAAGGACCGGCTGAAGGGCTTTTTAATAGAACCTTTTATGCTCATGTTTTTAAAGCGTTGAAAGAGGATGGTATCGTCGTGGCCCAAGGAGAGAGTTGGTGGATCGATATGCCGCTGCATAAAGAGATTATGGGTGTGATTGGAGAGTTCTTCAAGATCGTCATGCCCTATCGGTTTGAGATGTATATGTATCCAGGATGCAACTGGAATTTTATTCTGGGAAGCAAACTCTACCATCCAACAGCGGATATGATATTGCAGCGAGCAGACTTGATTGAAGGACTCAAATATTACAACTCAGATATCCATAAAGCCTCTTTTGTCCTTCCAAATTACGTAAAACAAGAACTTGGAGATCTGTATAAGTGGTAGACCCTTTTCAACACGCAATCGCTCTTACCGGTGGTATCGCTACTGGCAAGAGTACTGTTTGTAATCTTTTAAAACTGCATGGTTTTCATATCATTGATGCCGATGAGGTGGCACATCAAGTTTTGGATGCCTCCTGGGAGGCAATAGCGAAAATGTTTGGCAAAGAGTTTGTCCAGAATGGAAAAGTGGATCGAAAAGCTCTAGGGAAAGTGGTATTTCATGATAGTGCCAAAAGAAAAGCTTTAGAGCATCTGTTGCACCCAAAGATCAAACAAAAAATTACGGAGCTTGCCAAAAAAGAGGAGCGATTTAAAGTTCCTTATATTATCGACATCCCTCTCTTTTTTGAGACAAAAAATTACGACATATCGCCAGTGGTAGTGGTTTATGCGCCAAAAGAGCAGCAGATCCAACGGTTGATGAAACGAGAAAGACTCCCATCGGAAGAGGCGAAAAGAAGAGTCGCTTTACAGATGGATATTGAAGAGAAAAAGCGACTAGCCGATTTCGTTATCGACAACTCCAAGGATCTGAAACATCTACAAAAAGAGGTGGAGAAGTTTGTCGAGCTCATAAAGGACAGGTATGCAGTTAGTTAAATATAGCGCTAGTGGCAACGACTTTGTCATCTATCACACATTTGTAAAAAAAGATAGAAGTGAACTTGCAAAACTGCTTTGCCATAGACACGAAGGAATAGGAGCGGATGGTCTGATCGTCCTTTTGCCCCATAGCAGGTACGATTTTGAGTGGCAGTTTTACAATGCCGATGGGAGTGAAGCCGAAATGTGCGGCAATGGAAGCAGAGCGGCAGCTCACTATGCTTACTCATATGGTCTGGCTTCGAAACAGATGCGTTTTTTGACACTGGCCGGTGTGATTGAAGCAAGTGTGGAGGCGGATGTAGTAGAGTCCCAGCTCACAAAACCAAAAATTTTGGATCGCAAGATTGAAGAAAACGGAAAGCGATGGTGGCTTATCGATACAGGGGTGCCTCACCTTGTCACATTTGTGGAAGATTTGAATCAGTTTGATAAAAATGAGTCAAAAAGACTCAGAAATAAATACAATGCTAATGTAAATTATGGTATAATCCGGGATTTGGAAAATGTAGGGGTCCGCACCTATGAGCGGGGTGTGGAAGATGAGACCCTTGCATGTGGGACCGGAATGGCTGCAACCTTTTTACGAGCTTTTGAAGAAGGGGTTGTAAACCCTACGGTTACGGTGGTTCCAAAAAGTGGAGAAGAATTACAGCTTCGATACGAAAATGAAAAGCTCTTCTTCAAGGGAAGAGTGAAAAAAGTGTTTGAAACCTTTAAGGAGGGTATTTGGTAAGAAGAGTATTCGTAGTACTTGCATTTTTGGCAACATTCGCGGTAGCGGGTCTGCCACAGTGGTACTACTCGATCAAAGATACAAAAATTCAAAAAGAGGAGTTTTTTCATATTTTAAAGCCTCTTGTGGAGAAAGAGAACCAGAAAGTTCTTATGGAAAGAGCCTTTATCATAGCCTATTTTCAATATAAGAAGCGACATAAAGAGATATCTTTGCCACTCAAAGAAAAATTTGAGGCAATTGTGAAAAAATATCGCATCAAAAACAGAGAAAATATGGAAGAGTTCTTGCAAAAGATAGATGCGATTCCAGTTTCATTAGTGTTGGCCCAAGCTGCATTGGAAAGTGGCTGGGGGAAAAGTCGGTTTGCCAAAGAAGCCAATAACCTTTTTGGAGAGTGGACTTATGGGAAAAAGGGGCTTGTTCCAAAAAACAGAAAGCCCGGTCAAAAACATAAGATACGAATTTTCAATTCTATTCAAGACTCCATTGCCTCGTATATGCTTAATCTCAACAGGCATGCGGCTTACAAAGAGTTTCGAATGGCTAGATACTTGGCAAGAAAGTCTGGAAAACAGTTTTCAGGACTGCAGGCAGCTATGACAATGGAACACTACTCTGGGATAGGTGAGAGATACAACTATCTTGTTCGATCCATCATTAAAAAACACGCTTTACACCGACTGGAAGAGAGAGCCACTTACGTCACGGCTCTCTAATCTTCTTTCTACAGACCCGCTTCTTGTATTTTTTGTGCTTGATAATGGGCAATAAGAGGCTCAATGATTTGATCAAGATCTCCTTGCATGACTTCTTCAAGCTTGTATAGTGTCAGTCCGATTCTGTGGTCTGTGACCCTGTTTTGAGGAAAGTTGTATGTTCGGATCCGTTCGCTTCTATCACCACTCCCAACCTGCTCTTTTCTATCTTTTGCTAAAGCTTCTTGCTGTTCGCGCATTCTTTTTTCAAAGATTCGAGCTTTCAAGATTTTAAGAGCTTTCTCTTTGTTTTTGTGTTGGCTCTTTTCATCCTGCATTGCAACAACAATACCTGTAGGAATATGGGTGATACGAACGGCACTATCAGTTGTGTTTACAGACTGTCCACCGTGTCCGCTGGAGCGGTAGACGTCGATTTTGAGATCGTTGGGGTTGATTTCTACATCCACATCATCCACTTCTGGCATGATGGCTACGGTAACGGCGGAGGTATGAATACGTCCTTGTGATTCTGTTTCCGGAACTCTTTGGACTCTGTGAGTTCCTGCTTCATATTTGAGCCTACTGTAGACCCCTTGTCCCTTTATTTTTGCAATGATCTCTTTGTAGCCACCAGAGTCACTCTCGCTGGAACTTACAATTTCTACTCTCCAGCCCTTTTTTTCTGCATAGCGTGCATAGGCTTTAAAAAGATCGGATGCAAAGAGTGCAGCTTCTTCTCCTCCGGTTCCAGCTCTAATTTCTAGGTAGATATCTTTTTCATCGTTGGGGTCTTTTGAGATCAAAAGAACTTTAATCTCTTCTTCGAGTTGCTCTTTTTTCGGTTCAAGTTCTTTAAGCTCCTCTTTGGCAAGCTCTCCAAGCTCTTCATCTTCTATCAATGATCTGTTTTCTTCTATTGCTTCAAGAATATTCATATACTCTTTGGCTTTTTCCACAATAGGTTCTATTTCGGACTGCTCTTTCGATAGAGCCGTCATCTTTTTGATATCTTGTGTGATTTCAGGAGAGCTTAGAAGTTCGTTGATCTCATTGTAGCGCTGTATAAAGGGGTGGAGTTTCTCTTTCAGCATGGCAAGGGGGCGTTACGCCGCCTCGTTCATGGAGTTGACGAGTTTGTGAAGCTTGGATACTTTGCGAGCTGCGTTGTTTTTCTTGATGATACCCTTGCTTACATATTCATGGATTCGTTTGTTTGCTACTTTTAATGCTTCGATTGCAGCTGCTTTGTTACCACTTGCTACCGCTTCTTTTACATCTTTGATGATGTTTTTCATTCGTGTGCGGTAGAATCTATTTCGTTCTGTTCTCTTTTTTGTTTGGCGAACTCGTTTGAGTGCGGATTTATGATTTGCCATCGCTCTTCAATCCTTTTTTAAAGTATTTTAGGTTAGAATATTACCCCAATTAATATTAAATTTTCTTTAAATTTAGATACTTTTAAGCTTTTATGGAGAGTGCAATGGAACTTTTTGGAACGGATGGAGTTCGGGGAAAAGCGGGAAAACTTCTAAGTGCCCAACTTAGCATGAGACTGGCAATGGCAGCTGGTATCTATTTTCGAAAAAATAGTAGAACAAATAAGATTGTTGTAGGCAAAGACACAAGGCGAAGTGGATATATGATAGAAAACGCACTGGTTAGCGGTTTAACCGCCGTTGGGTACAATGTAATTCAAGTTGGGCCTATGCCCACACCTGCCATCGCCTTTTTGACTGAAGATTTGCGATGCGATGCGGGAATTATGATCAGTGCTTCGCATAATCCCTACTATGATAACGGTATCAAGTTTTTTAACCATCAGGGGGACAAACTTCAGCCAGAAGATGAAAAAGCGATTGAAGCTATTTTTTTTGATGAACAAACGATAGAAGAAAATCAAAAAACCGATCAGGATATCGGTTCATCCAAGCGGATCGATGATGTGATTGGACGATACATCGTCCATCTCAAAAACTCTTTTCCCAAAGACTTGACACTCAATGGACTTCGTGTAGTCATCGATACGGCCAATGGTGCGGCCTATAAAGTGGCTCCAACAGTATTTAGTGAACTTGGCGCAGAAGTATTCGTGATCAACGATGAGCCAAACGGTTTCAATATCAACGAAAAGTGTGGCGCTATGTATCCTGGGGAGCTTGCCAAAAAGGTGAGAGAATATAGAGCCGATATCGGATTTGCACTGGATGGGGATGCAGATCGTCTGGTAGTTGTGGATGAAAAGGGAAAAATTGTTCCAGGAGATCTTGTCATCGGTGCTCTGGCAACCTATTTGAAGCAAGAGGGAATGCTTCAAGCCGATGCGATTGTTGCCACTGTCATGAGCAACAAAGCTCTCGAAGACTATCTTGCGACTCTGGGAATCGAGCTTGTTCGAAGCAATGTAGGGGATAAATATGTCCTTGACGAGATGAAAAAAAGAGGGATCAATTTCGGAGGAGAATCGAGCGGTCATATCATTTTCGGAGACTATTCAAAAACAGGTGATGGTATCGTGACGGCTCTGCAGATTACAGCTTATATGCTTCGAAGTCAAAAGGGGGCAAGTGAAATTCTTTATCCATTTTCTCTGTATCCAAGCAAAATGGAAAATGTGACTGTGAAAGAGAAAAAACCCCTTGAAACGATAGAGGAGTTTCCAGAACTTCAAAAGAGGATTGAAAAGAGCGGTATTCGCTCTTTGATCCGATATTCTGGTACAGAAAACAAATTGCGCATACTCCTTGAAGGCAAAGATCAAAAAAAGCTTGAAAAACTAATGGAAGAGTTGATCCAATTTTTCAAAGAGCGACTCAGTTGATGAAGCGGTTTTTTATATTTGTACTAATGGCCATTGGCATTTTTTTCATTGATAGAGCAATAAAAGAGCTCTTTTTACAGGGGGCCTTTCTAGAGATCAAGTGCATCAGATTTGGTTATGTGCTCAATAAAGGTGTCGCTTTTAGTCTGCTCTCTTTTTTAGGTCCCGCTCTTAAATGGATTATCCTGGCAATCGTTGGATTTTTTTTCGGGTATTTGATCAAAAAAAGATGGCTATTTGAGCATCCCATTCTTTTTGGAACACTTTTTGGGGCGGCTCTTGGTAATCTATATGATCGCTTTGTCTACGGGGGAGTGATCGATTACGTCTACTGGCATTGCGGGTTCGATTTTGCGGTGTTTAATTTTGCAGATGTGATGATCGATCTTTCTGTTGTACTTCTCATCTATTTACATTTAAAAAAAACTTGATATAATTTCACTTGGATTTGGTCGCGTAGCTCAGGGGTAGAGCACTACGTTGACATCGTAGTGGTCAGAGGTTCGAATCCTCTCGCGACCACCATAGTCGTTGGTTACTGTCCACAGAAGTGGCCAGTGACAAATGACTATCAAAGGAGTTTTTTGGATCCGATAGCTATAGAAAAAGATGGAGAGATACTAGACCTCCAGACTGCACAAGCGAAAAATATCGATATAGAATCTGCAAAAAAAATCTATCCTGAAAACAATCCCGAAGCACTAGAAGTTATACGACACTCCACAGCCCATCTCATGGCTCAGGCGATCAAAGAGCTCTACCCGGATGCGAAGTTTTTTGTAGGTCCTGTAGTGGATGAGGGGTTTTACTACGATTTTAGAACTTCTCAAAAGATCAGTGAAGAGGATTTGCCGAAAATCGAAAAGAAGATGCAAGAGATTGCAAAAAGAAAACTCGATATCACCCGTTACGAGATTCCAAAATCTGAAGCAATTGAGAAGTTCAAAGAAGATGATCTGAAGCAAGAGGTTCTAAAATCGATTCCAAGCGATGTGGTTTCTATTTACAAACAGGGCGACTTCGAGGATCTTTGTAGAGGGCCTCATGTACCAAATACCAAATATCTGAAACATTTTAAATTGACCAGAGTAGCCGGAGCCTATCTTGGCGGTGATGAGACAAAAGAGATGCTCACCCGTATCTATGGCGTGGCGTTTGCTGACAAGAAGTCTTTAAAAGACTATCTCACGATGATCGAAGAGGCCAAAAAGCGTGACCATAGGAAGCTTGGCAGTGAGATGGAACTTTTTATGTTCAGCGAAGAGGTAGGTGCAGGACTTCCTATATGGCTTCCTAAAGGAGCCAGGCTTCGAAGTAAACTTGAATCACTTCTTTTCGCTGCTCATAGAAAACGAGGGTATGAGCCGGTACGTGGGCCGGAGATATTGAAAAGTGATCTATGGAAAAAAAGTGGTCACTATCAAAACTACAAAGAGAATATGTACTTCACAGAAATTTGTGATGACGAGACGAAAAAGGAGACCTGTGTAGAGTATGGCATCAAGCCGATGAACTGCGTCGGTCACATCATGATCTACAAATCAAAAAAGAGAAGCTACAGAGAACTTCCACTTAAATTTTTCGAATATGGAGTCGTGCATCGACACGAAAAGAGCGGGGTACTGCATGGACTTTTCCGAGTGCGAGAGTTTACCCAAGATGATGCCCATATCTTCTGTAAACCTGAGCAGATCAAAGATATCGTTATAGAGGTACTCGGTTTTGTCGATGAGATAATGCGCAGTTTCAACTTCAAATATGAAATGGAGATCTCTACAAAGCCGAAAAAAGCGATCGGTGATGATGCGATATGGGAGATTGCCACACAAGCGCTCAAAGAGGCCCTTGACGAGAATGGACATGAATATGGTATCGATGAAGGCGGCGGCGCTTTTTATGGACCAAAGATCGATATCAAAATAACCGATGCTATCGGGCGAAAATGGCAGTGTGGAACGATCCAGGTGGAT
Organism: Nitratiruptor sp. SB155-2; assembly: GCF_000010325.1. Lineage (GTDB taxonomy): Bacteria > Campylobacterota > Campylobacteria > Campylobacterales > Nitratiruptoraceae > Nitratiruptor. The sequence continues at coordinate 99,543 of NC_009662.1, forward strand.
TTCAACCTGCCTGAGCGGTTTGAGCTGGAATTTACCGATAGTGACAACAGTGCAAAAAGACCCGTTATGATCCACAGAGCCATTTTAGGCTCTTTCGAGCGATTTATCGGAATCTTGATCGAGCATTACGCCGGAGAGTTCCCATTCTTTATCGCTCCGACGCAGATCATTTTTGTTCCGATTGCCGATTCGCATGTAGCCTATGCCAAAGAGTTACAGGATAAACTATTGCAAATGGACGTAGATAGTGAAATTTATGATTCCAAAGATAGTCTCAACAAACGAATACGAAATGCAGAAAAACAGAAAGTTCCTATGGTTGCAATCATTGGAGATAAGGAAGTTGAGAGCAAAAGTTTGGCTATAAGGGACAGGAGAGAAAAAACGCAGTATAATATAACTGAAAGTGAATTTTTCACTAAAATCAAGGAGAAACTAAGTGAGGTACGCTTTTGAGTAAGAAGAAAGATCAGGTGCTCCTCAATGAACAGATAGATGCACCAGAGGTTCGATGTGTAGGTGATGACGGTACGCAGTACGGGATTGTTAGTCGTGATGAGGCGTTGAAAATCGCAGAGCAAAAGGGTTTAGACCTTGTCCTCATAGCCCCTAATGCCAATCCGCCTGTTTGTAAGATAATGGATTATGGCAAGTTTAAATATCAGCAAGAGAAGAAACTGAAAGAAGCCAAGAAAAAACAGACAAAAATAGAGGTTAAAGAGATCAAACTCTCTGTCAAAATTGCCCAAAACGATATTGATTATAAAGTCAAACATGCAAGAGAGTTTCTCGAAAAAGGAAAACACGTGAAGTTTCGCGTTTTCTTGAGAGGTCGAGAAATGGCTCATCCTGAAGCGGGCGTAGAGGTACTTGAAAAGATTATCCCATTGATCGAGGATATCGGAGTTGTTGAAAAGAAACCCCATCTTGAAGGCCGATATGTCAATATGCTCGTTATACCTAAAAAAGAGGAAAAGAAGAAGTAACCCCTTCTCCTCTTTTTTATCTACCCATATTTTTTAATCTCAAATTCAAGAACTTCGGCTATAATTTCTGCCTTGAATTCTATAAAGGGAGAAGCCATGCCAAAGATGAAAACCCATCGCGGTGCAGCAAAACGGTTCAAAAAGACCAAAAACAAAATCAAAAGAGGAAGCGCTTTTCGAAGCCATATATTGACGAAGAAAAGCCCGAAGACTAAAAGACACTTGAGAGCTCCTCACTATGTGAGCAAAGTGGATGAGCCACGCGTAATCGAGTTGATATCTACATACTAAGATAGCGACTCCACCCAAACAGGGTCAAGTCCGTGTCAAACGGCACCTCAAAATTCAAAAAGGTAAAGGGAGTAAAGAATGAGAGTAAAAACAGGAACAGTTCGAAGAAGAAGACATAAAAAGATCCTCAAGCAGGCAAAAGGTTTTTATAGCGGTAGAAGAAAACATTTTAGAAAAGCAAAAGAGCAGTTAGAGAGAAGTCTCGTATATGCATACCGCGATAGAAAACAGAAAAAGAGAGAATTTAGAAAGCTTTGGATAACAAGAATCAATGCTGCATGCCGACTCAATGACATCAGCTATTCACGATTTATTCATGGACTCAGTAAAGCTGGCATCGAACTCGATAGAAAAATCTTGGCAGATATGGCTATGAACGAACCAGAGGCTTTTAAAGCAGTTGTAGAAAAAGCGAAAGCCGCACTTTAATCTTCAAAGCGCCTTTTGGCGCTTTTAGATAATCTTCACATCTTCTCTTTTTTCCACCACTTTTTTATTTTTAATCGTTAAGACTCTATCGCAATAGGAGAGAAGCCTCTCATCATGGGTTACCATAATCACAGCAACATTTTGCTCAACTGCCAGTTTTTTAAGCATTTTAACAACATCGATAGCTCGTGCCATATCAAGCGCAGCAGTTGGTTCATCCGCCAAAATAATTTGCGGATCATTAGAAAGTGCTCTGGCAATTGCCGCGCGTTGGTTTTGACCGCCGCTAAGCTCGCTTGGCATATTATAGGCTTTATCTGCAATATCAAAATATTTCAAAAGCTCCATCGCTTTTTCTTCTGCTACTTTTCGAGGAATTCCATTGGTAAGAGGTATCAAAATCACATTTTCGATGACATTTAAAAAGGGGATAAGATAGTGTGCTTGAAAAATAAACCCCAGTTTCTCACAGCGTATACGCCTGGTATCTGGAATACTCCAGTGATCCTCATTCCACACAAGATCATTGCCAAGCCATATTTTGCCGCTTGTAGGCTTTTCCACACATCCTATCATCATAAGAAGGGTGGTTTTTCCAGCTCCACTTGGTGCTACCAGTGCAACAAATTCTCCCTTTTTTATCTCAAAAGAGGCATTTTTCAAGATAGTAAATGCCGCTTCTCCTGTTCCAAAAGTTTTGCTTAAGTTTTCAACTTTTATTCCTATATTTTCCACTTTATCCTCCGATAGCTTGGCGCTCATCCGCTTTTAAAGCTTTATAGACACCAAAGAGGCTTGCCAAAAATGAAGCCAGAAGAACTACACCAAATAGTCCCCAAGCATCTGGAGTCTGCAATACTACTCGTTTTGGGAATTTGTCATAGATGGTATGGGCAAAGATATTGGCAAAAATAAAAGCCAAAATTCCCAAGATTAGGGTCTCTTGCATAATCATTTTAACAATCATAGAATTTGGAATTCCAATGAGCTTCATAATGGATATCTCTTTTATTTTTTCAAGTGTCATTGTATAGATAATCAGTGCAATGATAATGGTTGAAACAGCAATTAAAATAACAGTAAACATACCAATCTGTTTTCTAGCCATCTCGATGACATTGACAGTTAAAATCCAGCGCTGCTGTTTATCTGTATAGACGCTTACATGCTTCCAGCGCTCTATTTTTTGTGCAACACTTTTAGGATCAAAGCCTGGTTTAAGGGTAGCTACAACTGCATTGACAAGATGGCTATCTGATTTTACATTAAGTCCTCTTGCTCTATCGTTTCGTATGCGGGGATTAGAATAGAGAAACTGCAGTTTTTGGGCATCAGCTAAACTAAGATAGATTAAAGGTTCTCCACCTGAAGAGACAGTTCCTTTTGTAATTCCAACTACTGTATAAATATCTCTTCCCATAGGGATTTTATCTCCTAGTTGAAAGCCAAGTTTATCTGTCACTACCACCTCATAATGCTTCTTTTGAATGGCTCTTCCTGCGATGATTCTTTTTGGATTGATTGGTGAAATCTCCCCAAAGGGATCATAACCCACACTGTAAATTCGCTTCATTTGTCCATTTGGTGTTCGTATCTGAAATCCCATAAAAGCTAAAGCCGCTGTCTTTTGTATCCCTTCTTGCACTTTGAGCGTATTTTTTAAATCCTCATGAATCCTGGAGCTTTGCGCAAAGGGGCCAAGGCTGTTTTCTTGCACTATCCATAAATCGGCTCCTATATCATCAAGGAGTACCTGAGCATCTATTATCAGCCCTCTATAGACACCAATCATGATAAGAACAATCCCAAGAAGCATTCCTAAACCCATTGCCGTGACGATAAATTTAAGCTTTGCATGTGCAATATCTTTTAGAGCCAAATTGATCATAGAAAAACTTTTGTCCCTTCACTAAGAGGTTTTTTATGGAGGTCTGGTATCAATATCTTCGTCCCAGCTTTCAAACCATCTACCGCAACTTTATCATTTTTTGTTGCTAACACTTTTACTTTTTGGAAGTGGACTTTCCCATTTTTGTATACCCAAACACCACCATGTATCAATACTTTTGCTGGAATAATGACTACATTTTTTAGTTTTCCTACATAAATTGTAGCTTCAGCCTGTTCGTTGAGAAAAAAGGGTTTAGGTACTTTAGCACACGCAATATCAACTACGCGCTCTTCAGTTACTGGATCACTTTTTGGCTCAATTCGTGCGACATAACCATCAAAAAGCTTTTTAGATTGAGAGCGAAGCCTAATTTTTGCTTTTTGATGAAGCTTAACAGCACCTGCCTTTCGCTCATCAATATAGATACGCACCCAAACATCCTTTGGCTGAACAATCGTGATAATGGGCTGTTGTGGTGCAATGCTTTGAAAAGCTTGAGCATCTTTGGAAACGACATATCCATCAAGGGTGCATAAACAGAAAGACGGGTAAGACGCTCTTGTAAAGCAAAGATGGTATGTTTTGCTTTAGTGGCTTCAGCCTTTGCAGCTTTGATTTGTGCTTTTAGGCTCTCTATCTGGGCAGTGATAGTTTGTAGATCAGTTTTTGCTTTGTCATATTCTGCCTTGGCTGCATATCCTTGAATGTTTAGCTTTTCATATCTTTTAAAGGTAATGAGGGCCAAATCTTTTTGGGCTTTCAGTGCTTTGAGGGATTTTTGAAGCGCTTCTATTTCAAGTTTGGCCTTTTGTAAAGAGGCTTTTAATGCTTTTAGCTGCTCATGCAAATCAATTGGATCAAGCTTTGCTACTAATTCTCCTTTTTTTACCCACTCTCCCTCATCTTTTAGCACTTCAAGGAGTTTGCCTCCCGTATTGGAGCAAAGAGGATAGAGATCTTTAGCACTCACTGTGCCTATACCAAAAACATTTACTTGCATATCCCCTTTTTTTACTTCAATATAGCTATATGTGGATTTTGGGATATAGACTTTTTGGTAAAAAAGCCAAGCTATAAAGAGAAGAAAAGCTCCTAAAAGTGTCCATTTGATCAATCTATTTCCCATTTAAATACTCCAGTTTAAAAATAGATGCAGCTCTTTGGTAAAGAGCGTTTAACAATCCAAGTTTCACATGTAGCCATGCTGCTTGTGCATCAAGCACTTCTATATAGGTAGTTAGACCTACTTTATAGCGTGCGTTTAGAAGTTTTTTTGTCTCTATTAAAGCTCTCTCTTGTGCTTTTTGTGCTTCAATGCGAGACTCTATCTCCTCAAGATCTGCCATGATTTTTTTATGCTCTTCAATAATGGATCGTTTGATGCTCTCTGTGCGCTCTTTTGCAATCAGTGTTGCTATTTTTGCTTTTTGTGCCTGGGCACTCAATTTTCCACCGGTATAAAGAGGCAAAGAGTATTGTATTCCCAAAAGGGTAGTATCATAACTAGAAAGACTCTTTACATGGCTTATCTGAGCCAAAGCATCTATACTGCCCCACTTTACATTTTTGGCAGCTTTTGCTTCTAAAGCCGTGGCTTGTATATCCTTTTGGGCAATTTTTGTTTGAAGATTGTTTGAAAGCAAAGTATGCAGATCTTTTGAAACTTCAAACTTTTGCATAAGGATACCACTATCCAATACGATATTGGTTGACAAATGAAGTCCCGTTAGCGCTTCAAGAGTAGCGATACTTTTTTTGTAATCTGCGCGTGCTTGCGCCAGTGCATCTTCAGCCTCTTTGACACTGGCATAGAAGCGGTGCACATCGGCTTGGGTCTTGAGTCCTTGAGCATAGAGCGCTTGTGCTTGATGGTATAAAGCTTTTTTAGCTAAAAGATCTTTTTCTCTTGCTTCCAAAGCCTCTTTTTGTACTAGTAGCAGGGCATATATCATTTTTACTCGATAGCGCAGAAGTGCCTTTGTATCTTTGAAACGTAGTTTTGCGATCTCTTTTTTCATTTTTGAAGATTTTATGAGGTTCGTAGTTTGAGAAAAATCATAGATCTTTTGACGAACTTGCATTCCTACGCTCCATCCATCATTGTCGATAGTATGAAACTGCCCTGCTTGCGGCATTACATAGGTGCGTTGTAGGTCATATTCGGCTGATAAAGATAGCTGTGGCAAATAAGAGCTTTTTTGCAAAGATATATCTTTTTTTGCCTGCTCTGCCTTGAATCGTCCTGTTTTCACATCTGGATAATTTTTGAGTGCTTTGTCGATACACTCTTGAAGCGAAAGAGTCTTGGCGGATAATGATATTGCAAAAAGGGACATTAGCACCAAAAGCTGTAAAGTTTTTTTCAATATTGTTGAGCCTTTTTTAAAGCTTTTGTGTATGCAATCATTCATCTTCCTCCTCTTTTTCTTCTTCACCAAATGTTCGTTTGAGACCTTCAATAAATCTCTTTTTTTCATCATCACTTAACCGTGCCTCTGGATGCATCAAAGATAGGCTAAAGGTGGCATTTCCCCTTTCATTACCTCTTCGGCAGCATCTTCGCCTTCATTCTTTTTCTGATGGCCCCACATAGAGACATTGAAATGCTCCCGTCCTTCTTTTACATCATGGGCCACTAGCCATGATATAGGTGCGATATTGCTATACCATGGCCATTTGGTTTTATTGGAGTGGCAGTCACCGCAAGTGCGCATGAATGTTTGCCGTGTCCACTCATTAGCCCACTGGGGTTCTGCAACTACAGGTGGATTAGTATGATCACGTCCATAAGGAACAAACTGAATGAGAATGAAAACTACTCCTGCTCAAATGAGCCATTTTTTCCATCTCATAGCAGCTTCTTTTTTTGAATTATTGCGAATATTAAGGAAGTATAATATTGTCTTATTAACGCATCGTTAAGATGAAAAGGGCACCCCCATTTTCATTTATTTTAACATCGATATCAATCTGCATTGCCATAGCAAGACGTTTAACTATATCGAGTCCAAGTCCGCTGCTTCCACTTTCACTGTAATTGCGATGAAAGATTTTTTCGGGGTTTTCGATACCGATACCGCTATCTTCGATAATGAGAGAGCCTCCTTTGTAATAGACCTTTACATAGCCATTTGGTCGATTGTAACGGCATGCATTGGAGACAATGTTTAATAGCATCTGTTTGAATGCTTTAGGATTGATAGTGGCTACAAAACTTCTACATTCAACTGTGAAAGTAAAATTTGGGTAAAGGGGTTTTTGTATCTCTACAACCTCTTTTACAATTGGACAGATATTAGTCTTTATTTTTTTGAAAGTTTTTTCTTCAAGGAATATTGTGAAATTTTCATGGAGTTCCGAAATTGTTTGTACACTCTTTTGAAGTCTTTGGAGGATTCTGTTTTCTTTTAATTGTGGCATTTGATTGAGGAGTGTAAGATTGAGTTTTATTGAGGTTATAGGGGTGTTGAGATCATGAATCAAATCTTTTGAAAAACTATCGAGAAGTTCTATACTCTCTTTGAGTGGCTTTATAGCATTTTTAGCCAATTTGTAACTAATAATGGCAAAAAGGAGTAACAGGAGAAGCTGTATTGCTACGATTTTATATGTAAGATTTCTGAGTTTTTTCTTAAAATCATGAATGGGTTTGCTTACCTCAAGATATTTGTCACCAAAACGCAATGGTATGAGTTTTACGAAACGATCTTTTTTTATTGTAAAGTTTCTAATATCGATATGACGTCCTTTTGCCAAGACAAAACGGTATTTGTATTCTTGGGAAAATTCATTTGGCGGTCCACCCATTTTTATATGACGGGCAAACTCTAACAGTGAGAACTCTTCATTTTTAAGTAGGTGTGCTTTGGATTGTTTGAAATAAAAAAACCTGCTGCTAATACCAGTATAGCTACACTGGTAAAATACATGAGAAAAAATTTCCAGAACGCTTGTTTTTCATGATGTTTCAAGCCGATACCCTATCCCTTTGACAGTCAAAATTGGCAGTCCAATTTTACGAAGTCTGTTGATATGGACTCTGAGTGCATTTTCACTTGCAAAAGTTCCTTCATTGAGTGTTTCAAGGAGCAACGATTTTTCTATCGTATGACCTCTTTGTTGGAAGAAGAGTCTTGTAAGTTTTAGTTCTGCTGGTGGTAGCGCAATATAATCACCATTTTTGTAAAGCTCATCTTTCCCTATATAAAAACGAAAATCTCCTATTACAATTTCATCAGCTCTTGTATGAAAAGTTTTGCGAAGTAGTGCTTCAATACGGATTAACAGTTCATCAAAGTCAAAGGGCTTTTTGAGATAATCATCAGCCCCCACTTCAAACCCCTGAGCCAATGAATCGATATCGGTTCTAGCTGTTATAAAAATGGCAGGAGTAGTAATACCTCCATCTCTTAGGTTTTTAAGCAGATCAAAACCATTGATAGTTGGAACATTTACATCAAGTATTAAGAGATCAAACTCTTCTTGAAATGTTGCATCTAGCGCTTCTTCTCCGCTTATTACATGCTTTATAGAAAACCCACGGCTTTCAAGAATATCTACCATAGTTTCTGATAAAACATTGTCGTCTTCAAGAAGTAGTATTTTTGTTTTCATAAAAACTATTATAGAAAAATGTATGTTAACGCAACGTGAACATATTTTAAAGAAAGGGAGGAAATAGGTTCAGTAAAAAAGATTCCACCAAGCGAAATATATGTCTTAGCTACAACTCAAAAGCCGTTTCATAGCCACTACTGTAATACACACTTATAACTAATGTTGTCGTTTTGCAGGTACAATCATATGGCCTGTAGAAGAGACAGGCAAAATTTTGTAACACTTTCTACAATGCCAAGAAGAATAGATTCAAGAAGCGTCATAGTCAACCTTTTTTAGAAAAAAAGTGTAACAAAGGTTGACTAATGAGTTATTGATTCTCTTTACACTTTTGGGCAAACCCATAGATTCGTTTTAAAAACGCCTCCATTCCCTGCAGTCTCGTTGGACTCAAGATCTTATCAAATCCTAAAGAGTAGAGCTTTTGTGGGTCAAAGGATAGAATCTCATCAGGAGTTCTATCGTTAAAGATTTTGAGCATCAAAGGAATCATCCCCTTTGCCATTTCTGAGCTTCCCTCAACAGTAAAATGGCATTTTCCATCTTTGCATTCCTCTACCATCCATGCATCACTGGCGCATCCATGGATTTTTGTCTGGTCGTTTTTCAGTTCATCAGGCAATCTCATCTCGTTTGTTTGTCCTAATTCCAAAATATATTCGACAATTGCATTGGGATCCTGTAATAGATCGAAATCCTCTTTGATTTGTTGCAATGCTTCATCCATAGTCATAATGGCTCCTTATTTCTATTTTTTTCAATATAGCTTAAATAAGATAAATTTACTCTTAATTTGAACTTTTGGGAAAATATTTATAAAAGTTATCTTTTATTTATTTCAAAGGATTATTATGGTTAGTTGATATGTTAGGATATATTAAAAAATTTAGGACAAGTTATCAAAATAGAGGATGAGGATTTGAGTATGGAAGTAATAAAAAAAGAGTTTTCAAAAAAGATCGAGGGACTGGTTCCAAAAGAGGCTCAAAAGCAGCTGCAGTTGATAGCCGATGATATAATCAACAAATGTGTGAGTTTCTATACAGAGCGCGAAGCTTTGGTAATTTTGGACGAGAAAAGGAATGTCATAGAAATAGACGGGATATTTTCGCAATGGTTTAACATATCGAAAGCAGAAGTCGAAGAAGGCTCTTTTATAGATCTTTTCGATCTTGTGTATAAAAGTGTAATTGAGGATTTTTTGGATGAACTGCATCATAAAGGATATGCGAGTCTCAAAGGGATCTATCTGAATCTGCACAATCATCGACTTTTTGTCGATTTGAAGGGTGAAGTGATAGAGATCGATGGAAGAAGATATTATATTCTATTTTTCAAAAACAAAGAGTTTGACGCTATCAATTTCAAACTCAACGAAATTGAGAGAGAAACTGCAAATCTCGTACTTCGGGTTAAAACATTTGAACCTATGATGAGAGTAGTACTGGATATTTTTATCCGATCGGGTTTGTTTGATTTTGGTTGGGTAGCGAAAGTGGATCTTAAAAGAAAAAAGATTATCCCTTTGGTGGTCGATGGTGATTCGCACATAAGCCAAGAGTTTATGAAACAGATCTACGATTTTACTGCATTCAAGTCTATTTTGGATGTTCTGATTCATAAAGAGGATGTGATCACATCTGAAGATCTTCTTTCGAAAGATTTAAAAAGCCAGATCATCTTCCCTTTAAAACGAAAATGGGAGTTCGATAAAAGCGAAGAGGTGGCTTATCTCGTGTTAGTCGCTTCTAAGCAAAAGATCCGTTTCGATGAAGAGAAGAGAAACCGACTCCGGGAAGTGATGTACAAAATCAATATGGCGATCAGTGAAATAATGCTGCAGCAAAAAGCGGATTTGCTGCTTGCGACAGATCCTCTCACCGCACTGCCGACACGGGATATTTTTTTCAAAGAGATCGATGCCAATATCGAATATGAGCAACATTTTGCTATTGTTCTTATTGATGTGGATAAGCTAAGAAAAGTAAACGATGTGATGGGGTTTTGGGCTGGAGATGAAGTATTGAAGCATTTGGCAAACTTTTTAACGAAGAAGCTCCCTGATCCTATCATTGCCCGTATCGGTACGGATGAGTTTGGAATTATTGTAAAAGGAGGGAAGAAGGAGATCTATCACGCTTTGGATATATTAGAAAAATTTAATGAACAATATGTCAAAGTCGATGGAAAAAAACTTTATGTCTCTATCAGTATGGGTGTAGCTTTTTATCCTGAAGATAGAAGAAAAAAAGAGTCTCTTTTTTTATTGGCTGAGAAAGCTTTGAAAGAGGCGAAACGAAAAGGTGGCAAACAGATCGAGTTTGCCAATAAAAATATCACTTTTTTGCCAAAAGACTATCTCGATCTTGAACGTGAACTCAAAGAGGCAGTTTCCAAAAAAGAGTATCTGCTCTATTATCAACCGATCATTGATATTCGTAATGGCAGAGTATGGGGTGCAGAAGCACTGCTTCGATGGAACAGCAAAAAAAGAGGGTTGGTACCTCCAAATGTCTTCATCTCCATACTTGAAGAAAGCGCTCTTATCAATGAAGTGGGTGAATTAATCTTGGAAGATATATGCAAAACGGCTAAAGAGTTTGAGGAACACGATCTGCGTATAGCGTTTTCTATGAATCTCTCTGTGACCCAACTCCTCAACCGCAATATGGCACAAGAGATCATTATGGCGGTAGAACATCATGAGGTGAAACCACAGCAGCTTATTGTCGAGATAACAGAGTCTGTTTTGATGGAAAATGTCGATAGACTCAAATCCCAGCTTGAAGAACTACATGAAAATGGAATTCAAATAGAGATCGATGATTTCGGAACCGGATACAGTTCGCTGAGCTATCTGAAGCATCTACCTATTACGAATCTCAAAATCGATATGGAGTTTATTCGGTCCATGCCTTCTGATGAAGAGGATCGGGCCATTGTAGGAGCGATTATCTCGATGGCGAAAGCGCTGCAAAAAGGAACGATTGCCGAAGGGGTTGAACAAAAAGAGCAGCTTGATATCTTGACAAATCTTGGTGTGGACTATATTCAAGGCTACTACTTTGCAAAACCGATGCCAAAAGAAGAGTTAAAGCAATTTTTGGATAGATTTGATATGAAAAACTATATCGTTTAAGGAGGCTCGATGCCGCATCACAAACATCATGAAAAACTCGAAAAACTCAAAGAGGCTATCAAAAACTCTTCCCATTTGAGTGAAGAGGAAAAAAGCAACGCATTGGCCCATATCGAAGAGTGGTACACCGAGGATCAAGCAGACAAAGTGGTCTGGGACATGCTCAAACAAAAGCTGCTTGATATCAGTGCCAAAATGGAGCCGATATTGGCTGAACTCGGATTTTTGTAGGATTGGATTACACTCAACAAAGCATATTTTTCACATATGTGTGGATCAAAGGCTATAAAAACTGAAAGAATAGTTTGAAATCCGGATGCTTTATAGTTAGTTGCCAAAGGAATAGAATCAAAAGAAATTACATGAAAATTTTCAGTTATTCTGCCAAGCGACAGATCCAATTTCTTTAATGAATGCAGACTCTATTAAAGTTTTAAAATAGTCTGTTTTGTTTGTTTATGTTATAAAAGAGGTTTTTATCATAGTATTTTTGTGTGGAATTTTGTCTTGAAATGATAAAAAATATCTATATTCTCAGCGGTGCGGGACTATCTGCTCCAAGCGGCATTCCTACCTTTCGAGATGGCGGTCTTTGGGATAACATCAATATCGATGAGGTTGCAACCCATGAAGCCTGGCTGAAAAATCCCAAAAAAGTGATCGCATTTTTTGATCAAAGGCGAATAGAGCTCGCGCATTGTCAGCCAAACAGAGCCCACTATTTTTTTGCTTCACTCCCAAATGCTATTCATCTGACACAAAATGTGGATGATCTATGTGAAAAAGCCGGGGATAACCCTATCCATCTGCATGGGAAGTTGACAGAGATTCGATGTGAAGTGTGTAAAAAGATTTGGGATATCGGATATACCGCTCAACCAAATAACTGCCACTTTTGTGGCAGTTTCAATGTCCGCCCTAATGTTATACTTTTTGGAGAAGTTGCATCCAACTATCGCTATTTGTATACAACGAAGGCCGATATTTTCATAGCGGTGGGAACAAGTGGCAAAGTGATCGATATAGCAGATATCGCTCAAAACTATCCTGTCTCTATTTTAATCAATCCAAAAAGAGAAAAACGCGTGACAATGTTTGGGGAGTTCGAAGAGTATATCGATGAGTACTTTACCTTTTTTATCCAAAAAAGCGCCGATGAAGCGATAAAAGATTTAAAAAAACTTTTAAAGGAATTGTGATGGATATGCAAAAAGTGCTGAAACAGCAGCAAAACGAAATAGATGAATATCATATCTATATGGCGTTATCGAAACTGGAAAAAGGCAAAAATAGCGAGATTCTTGCCCAAATTGCCCAAGATGAGTTGAAACATTACAACTTTTGGATCAAAGTGACAAAGCAAGAACTTAAGCCCAGAATGTGGCGTATTCGTCTGTATGTTACTTTGGCGAAACTGTTTGGTCTCAGTTTTGCTCTGAAAAAAATGGAGATGGGGGAAGAGGGAGCGGAACAGTTTTATCTAGAGGTTGCTAAAGAGTATCCAGAGGCTAAAACAATCTACGAAGATGAAGCAAGACATGAAACGATGCTTATCAACATGCTCCAAGATGAAAAGCTTGAATATGCCGGAGCCGTGGTTCTTGGTATGAACGATGCACTGGTAGAGCTGACAGGAACGCTCACAGGGGTAGCTTTGGCCTTTTCAAACGCTAAATATGTAGGAATTACGGGAGTCATCATGGGAATTGCGGCTTCGCTTTCGATGGCCGGGAGTGCCTACTTGGAAGCGAGAGAAAATGCGGACAAGGGGATAGAGCCCAAAAAGTATGCCCTCTATACCGGGCTTTCCTATATTTTGACAACCATTATAGTGGTGCTGCCTTTCTTTATCTTTGATAGAGCTAAAGTGGCGTTGGTTTTTATGTTTATGGGTGCCGCACTTTCCATTCTTGTGTACAACTATTATATTGCAGTGGCTAGAGAAGAGGATTTTGCTAAACGGGTCAAAGAGATGTTTCTCATTACCTTTGGTGTAGCAGCTATCAGTTTTGTTATCGGATATCTCGTCAATCGCTATTTCGGTATAGAAATTTGACCATGCTCAAGAACAAATATATCAAAGTTTGTTATAGTTTTGTGAAAAAGGGGAGGGTATGATGCAGTTTTCTCAAGCAAAGTTATCAAAACGGGACTATTTCTTTTCCCAGCCACATCAGCCCTTTTTCGCACTTGGGATGATCAATGCACTTCTTTTTATGGCTCTTTTCATTCCGGCATTTCGAGGGCTTATTGATACGGATGCGAAGTTTTTACATGCTTATTCTATGATCTTTTTGGTTTTTACCAATTTCTTTTTCGGTTTTTTATTCACTACTTTTCCAAGGTTTTCCGGCACACCCCCAATTGAGCCGAGGCGATATCTTTTGGTTTTTCTTCTCAACTTCCTGGCTTCACTTGTTTTTTTCATTGGCATCTGGGTGCCTTTTTTGTGGTTTATAGTACCACTCTTTATGGTCTTGTCATTGACGTTCACATTAAAAGAGTTCTATGGTATCTATCAAAAATGTATGATGCCAAAGCAGGATCAATATTGGCTTATCGTTGGCATAGGAACCGGAGCGATAAGCAATCTGCTTTTTTTACTCTCGCTCATTCCATGTAGTTGTAAATCGACTGTTTTTTACAATACGGCTGTCAATTTTGGGGTATATCTCTATCTTATCTTCGTTGCGTTTGTGGTGGCTTTTCGTATGGTACCGTTTTTTTCACACGTAATGGAGTATAAAAAAAGTAGATTTTTGTACGCTTCAGTCTTCGCTCTTTTCTTGCTCCACTCCTTTGTAAGTGGAATATATCCAAAAGCCCTCTTTTTGGTTGACCTCATTACAGCCTTGGTTATTGCGTATGAGATTAAGAAGATTCATCTTCCTTTTCCAAACAAGGAGCCGCTACTTTGGATACTGCACCTGGCACTATTTTGGCTGCCAACGGCACTATTTCTAGGCAGTATAACAGAGTTTTTTGAATCCTTTTATGGATGGTACAGTTTTAAGCTGCCTTTGCATCTTTTGGCTCTTGGCTTTTTGATGACTGTGCTTATTGGTTTTGGCACAAGAGTTACTCTTGGACACTCCGGAAATGCTTTGAGAGTAGATAAAGCTGGAGTGTTGATCTTTTACTTTACGCAGATCGTCGTTCTTGGCCGTATCATGTTTAGCTTGGCCGCCTCATTTGGTCATGTGACCCCGATGTTCGACATCAGTGCAACATTATGGATATTGTTGATAGTTGCATGGCTTTGGAAATATTTTGAAGTGTTGGCCTTTGGAAAGAGACTTGCCTAACAGGGCAGTTCTTCCCAGTAATACTGCATGATTTTGAGATAGTTTTTAAATCGCTCACAGGCAATTTCACCACGTAAAACCGCCTCTTTGACTGCGCATCCTGGCTCGTTGGTATGGGTACAGTCCGGATATTTACAGGTATAGCGTAAAAACTCTTTGAAATAGCGATGCACCTCTTTTTTATCCATAAAATAGCTCGCTTCCACTTTGCTAAATCCAGGAGTGTCGGCGAGAAAAGAGGAATTATCAAAACGGTACAGTGTTACTGCGGTGGTTGTATGGCGCCCACGTCCTATTTTTTTATTTACTTGTCCTGTTTTAATCTCAACTCCTAAAAGTCTTGAAAGCAGTGTCGATTTTCCAGCCCCGCTTGGTCCTGCGACGATGGTGATATCTCCTTGGATATAGGATTTGATTTTCTCTATTCCATCACTGTTTTGTGCACTGATGGCAATCGTTTCATAGCCTACCGAGCTATAAAGCCTCATCCACTTTTCAAGCTCTTCTTTCTCTTCTAAAAGATCGATTTTATTAAAAACAATAACCGGTTCAATCCCTTTAAACTCATAGACTGCCAAGAAATTATCGAGTAGATAGCTATCGAAATCCGGTGTTTTCATAGCCATCACGACCAAGACATTGTCTACATTGGCAACAGGTGGACGGGTGAGGAGATTGCGTCTTGGCTCGATGCTTTCAATAACAAATTGATTATCAACTATTTCGCCTTTTACGTAGTCTCCCGCATAGATTTTCTCTTTTTTTACCTTTTTGCGTAGGATAGTAGGAAATGTTTCAAACGTATCGAGTCTTGTAACTCGACTCGCAGCGGCGCTGCGGTAGGTTACGAGTCCTTTAACACTCATCTTTGAGTACTGCACCGTTAGCCGCATTTGTTACAAGGCTTCGATATTGTCTGAGCCATCTTCCTTTGATATCTTTTACTTTTGGTTTGAAGTTTTTACGGCGCTCTTCAAGCTCTTCATCGCTTAATTTCACCTCCAATGTATAGGTGTCCACATTGATGTAGATCTCATCTCCATCTTGCAAAAGTCCTATCACACCGCCTTCGGCAGCTTCCGGACTCACGTGGCCGATACTAGCCCCTCTTGTTGCTCCGCTAAATCGCCCATCGGTAATGAGTGCAACTTTGTCGCCAAGATTCATTCCTGCGATCAGACTCGTAGGTGCAAGCATCTCTTGCATACCGGGCCCACCTTTTGGACCCTCGTAGCGGATTACTACCACATGCCCTGGTTTTACTTTTCCACCCAGTATCCCGTCGATTGCTTCTTGCTGGCTGTCAAAGCAGATGGCCTTTCCTGTAAACTCTCTCATATTTGGATCGATTCCAGCTGTTTTGACAACAGCTCCTTCTTCAGCCAGATTTCCAAAAAGGATGGCAAGCCCTCCAACTTCGCTATATGGTTTATCGATAGGATGAATGATAGAGGTATCGATCACTTCTGCATCTTTGATGCGATCCCCTATCGTTCCACCCTCAATGACCGGATTGTCCAGGTAAAGAACCGTATCGCTTCGTTTGCTTGCCTCTTTCATCACGGCACTCACGCCACCGGCTTTGTTGATATCTTCCATATGTACCGTTTGCAGGCTTGGAGAGATTTTTGCGATATGCGCTACATGTTTGCTGATTTCATTGAGTTTTGATAGAGGAAAATCGACCCCGGCCTCTTTGGAAATTGCCATCATATGAAGCACAGTATTGGTGCTTCCGCCCATTGCCATATCCACGACAAAGGCGTTGTGGATCGCTTTTTCGTTGAGAATATTCCTTATTTTGTACTCTTGGGTGAGTTTTTCGTCCTTTGCGATCTCACAGATCCTTCGTGCCGCTTTTCGCAAAAGCTCTTCTCGCTCAGGAGTCAAAGCCAAAATGGTTCCATTGCCCTTCAAAGCGATTCCCATCGCTTCCATCAAAGTATTCATCGAGTTTGCGGTAAACATTCCTGAACAGCTTCCACCACTTGGACACGCTTCACACTCAATCTGGTAAAGCTCTTCTTCACTCATCTCTCCTTTTGCAACTTTGCCTACCGCTTCAAAGGCCGTAGCCAAATCGATCGGGGTTCCATCTGATAATTTTCCGGCTTTCATTGGACCGCCGCTCACAAAAATAGTAGGTACATTAACCCTCAGTGCTCCCATGATCATACCAGGAGTGATCTTGTCACAGTTTGGAATACAGATAAGTGCATCGAGCTTATGGGCATTCATAACGGTTTCTATGGAGTTGGCGATGATCTCACGGCTCGGAAGCGAATAGAGCATCCCGTCATGCCCCATGGCGATGCCATCATCAACACCGATAGTATTGAATTCAAATGGTACACATCCACATTTTCGTATCTCATCTTTGATGATGGCAGCATATTTGTTTAAGAAGAAGTGGCCCGGAATAATCTCGATAAACGAGTTGGCTACGCCAATAAAGGGTTTTTCAAAATCTTCATCCTTCAATCCTGTCGCTCGAAGAAGACTTCTATGGGGTGCACGTTGAAACCCCTTTTTTATCTCATCACTTCGCATTGTTTCTCCTAGTTTTTGTCAAATTATATCCCAAAAAAGTTTACAAAGAAAAAAAATATGCTATAATTGCAATCCAAAATTTATGCGGGAGTAGCTCAGAGGCTAGAGCACCTCCTTGCCAAGGAGGGGGTCGCGGGTTCGAATCCCGTCTCCCGCTCCAGTGAACCATAATTTTTGAAGACAAAAATTATTATAAGGTACCCCGTCAAATCGGTGCAAGTATGCACATCGATTTGCCCAAAAAATCGCCAAACGACAAGCAGTTGTCGTTTTAAATTGCTAAAGCAATTTGCGATTTTTTGCCCGGGTGGCGGAATTGGTAGACGCAAGGGACTTAAAATCCCTCGGAGGTTTTCTCCGTGCCGGTTCAAGTCCGGCCTCGGGCACCACAGCCCGGATATGGCGCCATAGCCAAGTGGCTAAGGCAGGAGCCTGCAAAGCTCTGATCCCCGGTTCGAATCCGGGTGGCGCCTCCACATACGCTACCTCTGGGGAGGTGGCAGAGCTGGTTGAATGCACCGGTCTTGAAAACCGGCGTAGGTGATGAGCCTACCGTGGGTTCGAATCCCACCCTCCCCGCCACGATACTTTTCGTACTCCGAAAGTTCTTTTAGAGTGCTAAGAGTATGGGGAGATGGCCGAGCGGTCGAAGGCGCACGCCTGGAACGCGTGTAGGGGTTAACAGCCCCTCGAGGGTTCGAATCCCTCTCTCTCCGCCAGAATGGAGCACTCAGAAGAGGATCCTCTTTTGAATGCTCCGTTCAGACCCGTGCAACGGGCTTTCGCGGCAAAGCTTCAGGGCGGGAACGCAGCAGAGCACCGCGATTGCCCGGGTGCCGCGGGTATCTGGGCGGAGTCTTTTGGTAAAATGCTCCAAAAACGGAGCATTTCATGAAAAGACGAGATTTCCTCAAGGCAACATGTACGCTTCCATTTGCAATCCCACTTTTGGCACAAGAAAATAGAGTACTTCGTTTTTTACATATTACAGATTCCCATATGGACCTTTCTATGCCTCATACTGTCGAAGCTATGGAGCATCTCGTCGATGTTGTCAATAGTCGCTTTGCTCATATCGATTTTGTTCTGTTTGGAGGAGACAACTTTAACAATACCGCTTCAGGTGACAAGGATACGAAAGTATTCAAGTCCATTTTGGATGGATTGAAGACTCCATACTACTGTGTGCGAGGCAATAAAGAGTCCACTCCAAAAGGGGATAATCAAATCGATGCCAAAGCGTTTGCACGACTCTTTTTTGATCAAAAAGGGATGAAAGTCTCTGGTAGAGACTGGATGGTTCAGCACAATGGCTATGTCGTCCTGGGGCTGGATAGTACGATAGAACATAGTGGAGCTGGAATCTATACGAAAGAGACGATCGCTTTTGCCAAAAAAGCACTTGACTTAGGAAAACCTACCATCATCCTCAATCACCATCCCTACCTCAACTACTGGGGTGGAACGGATCCAAAAGATATACACAAATATGTTCTGCAAAATACAAAGGAAGTGCAAGAGAAGCTGTTTAGATATCCAAATCTTGTATTGACCCTATCGGGACACAAACATATCGACAATGTCAGTCAGATTGGTCATGTTCAGGTTATTGCTACCAGGGCCTTCAAAGCGGCTCAGACCCTGTATAGAAATCCGATGCGCTATATCGAAATCGATGGCAGTACCGTCACGCAAAAACTGATTACGACCTGAGAAAATTTTCTATATTTTCTATAATCGAGGCAAAAAGTCTCTCTCTTGCTTCAATGCTAGTCCATGCGATATGGGGAGTGATGAGAAGCCGGTCTTTGTTTTTTACTTTCAAAAGTGGTGAATCTTTCGGTAACGGCTCTTTTTGGGTCACATCGAGTCCCACGTAGATCTCTTTTTGATCAATAGTTTCGGCTAGATCCACCTCATCGATGATACCGCCTCTTCCAAGATTCAACAGCACTGCCTTGACCTGCAGTTTTTGAAGCTGCTCTTTTTTGATAAGACCTTTTGTGTGTTCATTGAGTGGAGCATGGATAGAGATGATATCGCTGGTACAAAGTAGGGTATCGAGGTCGAGATGCTTGAAAGGTTGATCAAGATTGCTTCCACTGGTAGAGTAATAGACCACATCGCATCCAAAACTTTGTACTACTTCGGCAACCCGTTTACCGATAGCCCCCATTCCTACGATACCCCAACGCTTGCCAAAAATTTCAAAAAATGGCCTGTCGATACAGGTAAAAAGTCCCGACTCACTCCATTTTCCGCTTTTCACATACTCGTCGTAATAGCGCATCTGCTCTATGAGGTAAAAGGCCATGGCAAAGGTGTGTTGCACAACGCTTTCAGTAGAATATCCTACAACGTTTTTGACTTCTATATTCTTTTCTTTGGCATACTCAAGGTCCACATTGTTCATCCCTGTTGCGGCGATGCAGATAAGCTTGAGATTGTCCGCATGATCCATAGCCTCTTTGTCTATTACCACTTTGTTGGTTATGATGATATCGGCATCTTTGATTCTTTGCAGTTTTTCATTCTCATTTGTAGTAGGATAGACATCAACTTTACCAAATCGGTTCAATAAAGAAAAATCCACATCTCCTAACGTTGCTGCATCCAAAACGACTATTTTCATCTACTCTCCTATGATTGTTGCATATACCTTTCTGTTTCCGGCAAAGTCCCTGTGTTCACAGAGGTAGATTCCCTGCCAAGTGCCAAGGACCATTCTCCCATCAGTTACAGGAATCGTCAAGGCATTGCCGTACAGGCTGCTTTTGATATGGGCCGGCATATCTTCACTGCCTTCTAAAATGTGCGTGTAATAGGGCTCGTTTTCCGGAACGAGTCGATCGGTGAACTGTAAAAAGTCTCTTCGAACACTCGGATCGGCGTTTTCATTGATGGTGAGGCTTGCACTGGTGTGCATCAAAAAGAGGTGCAAAAGTCCGGCTTGGATATCTTGTAGATCCAAAGCTTCGACAATTTCATTTGTCACAAGATGGAATCCTCGTGATCGTGCTTTCAAGGTGATGAGTTTTTGAATGATTTTCACTGGTCGCTCACTTTCGCAATAAGTTCGTTTGCTTTTTGTAGAGCCTGTTCGGCAGTTTCAGCCAAGGTCAAGACAACGGCCATACGTCTTCCTTCATGGGACTCAGGTTTTCCAAAAACGCGCAAGAAGCTCTCTTGATCAAATACAGACTCATCCGCTTCGATAACGGGAGTGAAGCTCTCATGTTTCGCTTTATAGGCAGCACTGGCTCCAGGTGTGTAAAAGGTAAATCCAAGCCCAAGACCCAAAACGGCTCGAACATGCAAAGCAAATTCGCTCTGGCTTTGGGTAATCATCGTAACCATTCCCGTATCGTGAGGACGCGGAGAGACTTCACTGAAATAGACCTCATCCCCTTTGACAAAAAGCTCAACGCCGAAAATCCCTCGTCCGCCAAGTCCATCGGTGATCGTTTTGGCTATCTCTTTTGCTTTTTGCAGCGCCGTTTCGCTCATCTGCATAGGCTGCCAGCTAAAGATGTAGTCTCCATCTTTTTGAATGTGTCCAATAGGTGGACAAAAAACCGTTCCCGTTTCGTTTCGTGCTGTCAAAAGGGTAATCTCATAATCGAAATCGATAAACTCTTCGACGATCAGTTCACTTGCATCACCTCTTGCTTCTTTTGCAATCTCCCACGATCTTTCCAGATCTGCTTCATTTCGAGCGATACTTTGCCCGTGCCCGGAGGAACTCATCACCGGTTTAATAACGCAAGGAAAACCAAGAGTACGTGCTGCTTCTTGAAGCCCTTCAAAGCTGGATACGAATCGATATTGGCTTGTTTTGAGGCCAAGTTCTTCGGCGGCAAATTTTCGGATATTTTTTCGATTCATCGTTTTGTTGACCGCTTCTGCATTTGGAATGACGCGAAACCCCCGTTCTTCGGCTTCAAAAAGAGCTTCTATATTGATAGCTTCGATCTCTGGAAGGATATAATCCGGTTTCTCTCGAAAAATCACTTCCAAAACCTGCTCTTTGCTTTTCATATCGATGACATAGCTTCTGTGTGCTACCAAATGAGCCGGTGCGTTTGGGTATCTATCTACCGCTACAACTTCTATTCCCAGTCGCTGCGCTTCGATTGCAACCTCTTTCCCAAGTTCACCACTGCCAAGGAGCAGAAATTTTATGGAATTGGATTTAAGTGGAGCTGGAAACTGCATAGGACCCCTTTTTTTGACAAATTATAACTTTTTTTGGATTATGTTCTGAAGAAGGTATAGGAATTTGTTGATAGTTCCTGTTTTTTTTATCCTGCAAAAGATCATCCAATGAGATTTTCAAAGGAAAAGATGTGATCATTTTTGCATCATCCAAAAATATCACTACCCATCTATCTTTTACAAAAAAGATTTTATCTCTCATATTGGGATTTCGCCCTTTGAGGTAGTAGATGACATTGGGTTTGCAAAGGGTTTGAATCGTTTTTTGAAAATAGTCTGCACGATTTTTTACATCTTCACGTTTGAGCCTTTTTTTGAGATGCTTTAAAAAATCTTTTTGGCTGACCCTGAGGCGTACAAAACTGTTTTGGTTGATTTTTCTCATTATTTGGATGATCTTTTTATCAATTTCCTCAAAATGGTGATAAATCTGGAGGTAATTTCTTACTTGCATTTTTTCGCCTTCAAAAGCCGCACATATCCTTGAAAGTAGAAATGTTCTTCAAGGTCGCAAAAACCAAAGTGTTCCAGCATCTTCTTAGTATCGCGATTGATAAAATCTTCGGCCAATGGGCACTCCACTTTTCTTATTGCAAATCGAACATACCAAGGAGCTTTGTCCACATCGAAATTAGCGTAATCTAAAATGGCAAAAATTCCTCCCGGCTTCAAAGCGTTGTAGGCATTTTGGATGATTGTTTCTCTTTTTTCCTGGATAAAGCCGTGGAGTACGAAAGAGATAAATGCCACATCAAATTGGTTGTGATAGGGAAGTGGTTCGTCAATACGTATATTTTGCAGTTTTATGTTTGGATGCGAGGAGCTCTTTTTTTGAAACTGCTCTTGCATCTCCTCGCCGATTTCCAGTCCAACAATTGCTCCATTTTGGCCGATGTACTCGCTCATCAGAAGCGCATTTCTCCCAGTTCCAGCCCCCATGTCAAGAATCTTTTGGCCCGGTTTAAGGTCCAGATCTTTGATCACTTTTCGTATGAAAAAAGGGTAGTATCCCAAAGTGATGAGATCCATGAGCCTGTCATAATATTTTGCTTCCCATCCTTTTACTTCCACTTTGCTCATATCCTGCGTTAGTTTCAATGTGACTCCTTTTCTAGGGATATTATACGATTTTAAGTTCAAAGAGGGGATAATAGAAAAAAATTCATAAGGAATTTTTATGAAAAAACTTTTGATCATCTCTCTTTTCAGCCTAGTTATATGGGCAAATAACTGTCTGGAGTGTCACAAAGGTATAGAAAATATCCGTGATCCTCATAGCGGTATGGCAAAGGCGATTGCCAAAAAGGCGGAAGAAGCCGGATTTACCGATAACAGCTGTATCGTCTGCCATGGAGGCAATCCAAAAGCTACTACCAAAGAAGAAGCCCACAATGGAACTATCGCTTACTTTTTGGAACATGAGGGTCCAAAAGAGTTCTATCCAGATCCCGGAAGTGCGTGGATCAATAAAAATACATGCGGGATGTGTCACAAAAAGCAGGTTGCCTCGCAGATGAACAACTTGATGAATACGGAGCAAGGTAAGATTCAAGGAGCTCTTTGGGGATTTGGATGGAATATACGGGAACACAAGTACGCAAACTATAATCTCACTAATTTGCACAAACGGTTTGGAACAACCGCCTATCAAAACTATATGCAGCAGCTTACACAAAAAGAGCCCCAGGTTTTTGTAAAAAAGACGATTGAATTGCCTCCGGCACCAACAGCAGAGGAAGTACAAAAAGATCCGAAACTAGCAGCCATCACCTATCTTCGCCAAGAGTGTCTCAGGTGCCATACGGCAAGCAAAGGCAGAAGCAGAAGAGGCGATTTTCGAGGAATGGGGTGCAGCAGCTGTCATATTCCATATTCCAATGACGGATTTTATGAAGGAGGCGATCCCACGATTCCCAAAAACGAGCCGGGACATCTGCTAACCCATCAGATCCAATCGAGCCGTGAAGCAAAAGTACATATTCATGGAGTCACATATAGTGGTATTCCGGTAGAGACCTGCACTACCTGTCACAACAGAGGAAAACGGATAGGGGTGAGCTATCAAGGCCTTATGGAGACTGCATACAACCCAACTTACGATAAGCATGGCAATCCTCAGCCAAAACTCCATACAAAACACTATCTGCATATGAGTGAAGATGTACACTATAAAAAAGGGATGTTGTGCCAGGATTGTCATACCAGTATCGACGTACACGGGGATGGAGCGATTGCAGGATCCACACTGGGGCCTGTGGAGATCGAGTGTCAAGACTGCCACGGAACAGTCAAACGATATCCCTGGGAGCTTCCTTTGGGCTATTCGGAAGAGTTTGGAAGAAAGCTTCCCAATAAACCAAGAGGTGTAACAAAGACTCTTGCAGAGTATTTGAAAAAAGGAACATATTACGATCCAAAAGATGGGTATCTGCTCAGTGCGAGGGGTAATCCTTTGCCAAATGTGGTCAAAGTCGGTGATGAGGTGATTGTGCATCTGGCAAGTGGGAAAGATTTGAGGCTTACACCACTGAAAAAGCTTGCCAAAGAGCATAAACTCTCACAAGCGGGTGAAGTTGCTATGGGACAGATTGGAAAACATCTTGAGAAGATGGAGTGTTATGCCTGCCACGACACCTGGGCGCCGCAGTGCTACGGATGCCATGTGAAGGTGGATTACTCCAAGGGCAAAAAGCATGTAGATTGGTTGGCAGTCGCACACGATCACGATATCCACGGAACCGATGCAGCAAAAAGAAAAACCCTCAAAGAGCACCTGATCGCTGGACAGGTAACAGAAACCAGAAGCTATCTAAGATGGGAAGATCCTATTTTGGTACAAAATGGAGAGGGGCGAATCGCCCCGGCGATTCCTGGATGCCAAACAACGGTTACGGTTATAGGAAAAGATGGCAAAGCGATAGTACAAAACCATATCTTTACCGGAACCGATAACGGCAAAGATGTTTTAGCTATCGATATGGCCCCCGTACATTCCCATACGGTACAAAAAGAGGCAAGAAGCTGTGAGAGTTGTCACAACAATCCAAAAACGATGGGATACGGCATAGGAGGAGGAAAGCTTGTTGCAAGCCCCGGAGATACGTTGATAATTGATCTTATGACAGCCGATGGGAAAGTGATACCTAAAAAGATAACCATCCAAAAACCGGGAGTCGATGGGCTTACCTTTGATTGGAGCCGTATCATCGATGAGAATGCAACGCAGCTTGTAACCGTTGGACATCACTGGAGCCTGTCCAGAGCTCTCAACCAAAAAGAGCTTGACAAGCTCGATCGCAGAGGAGTCTGTATAAGCTGCCACAAAACGATGCCAGATCGAGACTTGGCAGTCAGTTTAATGGTGCATGTGGCACAAGCGGCAAATGTAAAGATAGATAACGATATGCACAAAACCATTTTGCATAAAAACTTGCTGCTTAGTGCCTGGGTTCAAATCGTTGGGGGAATTTTATTGGTATTGGGAGTATTGTACTGGCTTGTTAGAAGAAACAAAAAATCCTAATGATGGTTATGTTACACAGAAAATGCACAAATCTGTGTTATAGTGCATCTAATCAATACAAAGGATCCCTATGATTTATAAAACAACGACAAAAACGCTGATAGATAAGGTAAAAGAAGAGTTGCCAGACAAAGCAAAAACATTTGGATTTGGTATATTGGGTTCGTATGATTTTCAGCAAATATTGAAAAAGAAAGGGTATGACCTAAAAACCCAAATTACAGTCTACGAGCTATGTAATCCCCCAGCAGCGTTTCAAGCTTTAACGACTATAAATGAAATATCGGTCTTTTTGCCATGCAGACTCTCTATCTATAAAGAGAATGAAGAGACTGTTTTGGCAACGATAGGAATAGAAAATATACTCGAAGCAGTTCAAGCGGATGAAGTATTGAAAAAGCATATGAATGAAATTTTTAGCAATTTGCGTAGTTTGATGAGCAGCTTCTAGAGCAAATAGAAGGCATCATTGAAAGGAAAAGACCTTTTATCCAAGTATTGAGAGATATTATGTTCGATAGTCTACTTTAAGAGACTTTTGTATATTTTTTTCCTATACTGATTAGAGATAGCTTAATGAAAAAGATGTTATATGAGCCGAGGTGCTACGCAATGGAAAATTTTCTCTCTTCTACTTCTTTTTGCAACAGTTATTCTGCTCCTTTTTATTGTAGTTGAAAATAGATTTCTTACTAAGAGTGTACAAAAGGCTGCTTTGGAGAATGCGATACAAAAAGCGAAGGAAAGAGAAGAGGTGTTTCGCACATTTCTCAATCAACAAAAAGATCTGTTACAGGCACTCAGACAATCCCATACTGTCATACAAACATGCAATCAAAAAAAGATCAGTCCAAAGTTAGAAGATCTATTTATGACAATGATGCGAGCTAATCCGCAAATATCTCGTATACAGCTGGAAGTTCCAAAGGCCAATTTTGTCATTGGAGTCAAAAGACAAAAAAATCACTATATCAGTTTTAAAAAAGCATACAAAAAGTTTGTATATCCATCGAATCGATTGCATGACAAAGTGGTGTTTTCTTCTATCTTTTTAAAAAAAGATGAATCAAACACTACCATACCTTTCATTACAGCTTCACTTCCACTCTATGAGAAGAGTGTGTTAAAGGGGCTATTGAGTATTGATATCTCGATCGACACTTTTTTGCAACGATTGCTTCATATGCCACTATATGACACAGTACTTTTCGATAATGAAGGCTATCCGCTTATTCATTACAATCATGATTACGACTGGGCTAGATACAACAATATAGCCTATACGATTTTTACTCAATATCCAGATTTTTACAAAAAAATTTTACAAAATAGAATTTATAAAAGCGATTCTTTTGTTACTGCTAGGTTTGACCTTGATCTGAACGACTCTTTATATATGATGTTCAAGCTCAATCGGGACTATTTAACACGACAAAAAGAGCAATTTGTAAAACAGATTTTAATTGTATCGGCCCTAGTCTTTTTTTTCACGATTGCGATTGCTTGGCTGCTAACAAAAATATTTGACTCACATTTTTCCTCTTTAGAAGAAATAGAGACTCTCCATAAAAAACAGAAGCAGATCAACAAAAAATTGACGATGCAAACAATGGAGTTTCAAGCGCTTTTTGAATTTGCCCAAGCGGGTTTTGCCATTGTAGATATTTATACTAAAGAGATCATCAAAATCAATAAAAAGATGATGGAAATTTTAGGTTTTACAAAAGAAGAGATATTGGGAAAAAAATATACTAAATTTGTGACCTCTAGATTTCAGGATCGGATCAAGACGGTTTTAAGGAGTGCGGTAGAGCAGGGGAAAGTTGAAAATTTTATTGCCGAATTTACGGCTAAGAATGGAAGAATTAAAATTCTCAAAAGTTCCATTATCTTTTTACCGGATCAAGAAAGACTCTTGATAACGTGTGAAGATTATACAGCAGTCTATTTACGAGAGCAAAATTTGATAAAAGCTGCACAGACCGATGTACTAACGAATTTACCAAACCGCAGTGCGTACCAGATGAAGCTTGAAGAACAGATGAGTCTTTTTGAACGATACCAAACCGTTTTCTCGATGCTCTGTATCGACATAGATCATTTTAAAAAAATCAATGATACCTATGGGCATAAAGCAGGGGATAAAGTTCTTCAAGAAGTAGCAAAAATCATGCGTAAAACTCTGAGATCCTCCGATACAGTGTTTCGAATCGGCGGTGAAGAGTTTGTAGCATTGTTACCCGAAACCGATCTCGTTGCAGCGAAGCAAGCAGCTCAAAAACTTCGGACAATGATACAAGATCAAATGAAACTTGGTAGTTACAATGTAACAGTGAGTATCGGAGTAACGCAGGTGAATTTCGATGATACGTATGACTCCATTTTTATGCGCTGTGACAAATGTTTGTATCATGCCAAACAAAATGGCCGTAATCAAGTAGTATCCAGTGAAAATCTGTAATATTTTTTTATATAGTTTCCTGATAATAACCATTTTTGAATGCTATTCTTTAAAACCTGTTACAATCTCATGAATATGCAAAAAGGTAGGCAATGCTGAAGTTCGCTGTCTGTCCCCACGATACCGAGACGAAATTAATACGGAAAAGATGGAAAAAAATAAATGAAAAATTTGCATCCTTTCTTCATCAACCAGTCCAGTTGGTCTATTTTGAAAACTACATAGAAGAGCGACAACGTATCAAAAAAGAGCGGTTTGATGTCTATTATGCAAATCCAATCATAGCATATAAACTTTATAAGCAAGGATATCGGCCTATTGGGAAACGAAAAGAGGAACAAGATCGTTTTGTCATCATTGGCAGTAAAAATAGCAAATCAGATGACGAAATCCTTTTGGTTATGGTCTATCTAGAGACTCATATTTTGCCAATTCTCAATTTCGAAGAGATAGATCTCCTCAGAGCAAAAATAGTATATGTCCATTCTCAGCGAGAGATCTATGAAAAAGTTAAACGAGGTGAAGCCGATCTAGGGATTATCTATCAAGATATTTATGATTCAATTGAAGATATAAATAAGGTACCGGTTTATCGTTATTGTACTACGAATTTTTCGCATTTTTTCATGGCTTTAGAGGATGTGGCCGATATGGTTGCCAATGCATTGGAAAAGATCGAAGATTTAGATTTTCAAAAAGTATCCGATAGTGAATTTCTTGAAAGCTATCGCTCCACCTTTCCAATAAAGCCTCTATTGCGAATTAGAGAGCTGTTTGATCTTTCCAAAGCTGTTTACAATATCCCTTTTATCGGCGTTATCGTCTATCAAGAGCATATTGTCTATGCAAACCGTTATATTCAAAATCTTTTAGGATACTCTTTGGAAGAACTTCAAAAGTACAATATAACCGATTTTGTAGAAGATCAGTATAAGGATGATGTACAAAATACAGTGCAAAGACGTCTTAGAGGAGAATATTTTGCACAGAACTATTTGGATCTCAAAATTCAAACCAAATCAGGCTCTTTTCGCTATGTTATCGCTTTTTCAAATACTATAACCTACCAAGACGAATTTTCAGGAATCATTTTTTTAATCGATGTTACGAAAGAGGTTCACTATCAACAATTATATAAAGCTTTGAGAAATATCAACAGGGCGATCACGAGTGTAATGAGTGAAGAGGAGTTGTTTGAAACAGTATGTCAAACAGTTATTCAAGAACTGGATATTGCCCTCGCATGGATTGCTATTCCCGATCAAGAAAGCAAGAGTTTCAAAAGAAGATACGCGTGTGGAGATCTCTCCTATCTTGATGAGATTCAAATCTCGTTTGATGAAAAGATCCCATTAGGTAAAGGGCCGACTGGAATGGCTTTTAGAAATGCAAAAATACAAATCAATGAAAATACATTACAAAATAGAGTGATGAAACCGTGGCGTGAAAGTCTGTTAAGACACAATTTCCACTCTTCAGCTGCCATTCCTATCAAAAAGTATGGGAAAATTGTAGCTATTCTCAATCTTTATGCGACACAGCCCTATTTTTTTAGCGAAGAGCATAAAACACTTCTAGAAGAGCTTGAACATGATCTAGGATTTGCTTTGGAGAAGATCGAGCATATTCAACAAAGCTATATGCTGAGAAAAGCTCTTGAAAAATCGGATGAGTGGGTCCTCGTTGCTGACGAACAAGGAAAGATCATCTATGTCAATGAGTTTGTTGAAAAAGTATCTGGATATACAAAAGATGAGATTTTGGGCAAAAATCCTAATCTATTTAAGTCTGGGTATCAACCGGTACATTTTTATAAGAAACTGTGGTCGGAAATCATCGCCGGAAACGAGTTTGAAGCCATTTTTGTCAATCGGGCAAAAGGGGGAAAACTCTTTTATCTTGATCAAAAAATAGTACCTATTGTACTCCCTGGAGCTTCAAAACGTTTTATAGCTCTTGGACGGGATATTACAAAAGAGAAAGAGCTTTCGCAAGAGCTTGAGCATATACGATATCATGATGTTATTACAGATCTATACAATTTTAATGGATTCAAATTCAAAGTTGAAGAGCTTTTAGAACAGACTAAACAAGGTGAATATGCTGCTTTGGCAGTTATCGATATCGATAGATTTTCCTATTTTAATAAGATATATGGTATCAGCACAGGAGACGAGATCCTAAGGCGAATAGCAACCATGCTGCTTGTCCATTTTGGTAAAGATACTATTATCGCTAAGACGGCAGGAGACGAGTTTAGCCTCTTTTTCCCGAACATTCATCAAGAAAAACAACTTTTTGTTATTAAATTTGAACTCGAAAATATTTTTAGGCACTCGTTCCGCGTAGAAGAGAATGTGATCAAATTGAGCGTTCGAGGAGGGATAGCTCTTTACCCAAGCGATGCAAAAAGCTTTTCGGAGCTTTATGAGAATGCCTTCTTGGCATTAAAGAAAGCAAAACAGGAAAATCAAAATATCATTTTTTTCAATCCAGATATTGAAAAAGGAGTACGCTACTCGCTCCAAGTGCAACAACTTTTAGCTCAAGCCATAGAAAACAAAGAGTTTCTTTTCCATTATCAGCCCTATTTTGAAGCAAAAACACAAAAATTGGCAGGATTTGAAGCGCTTGTTCGGATAAAAGATGTGCATGGTAACATACATTACCCAAACGATTTTATCGACTACCTTGAAGAGTCTACCTACCTTAAAGAGTTTGAATCGTGGGCTTTGCAAGAAGTAGCGGAAAAAATCAATCAATGGAATCTTCCCATCAGCATCAATATTTCAGCAAGAACATTCCAAAACCCTGAATTTCCCATAAAGATAAAGCAGTATACGAAAATGCTGAAAAAGCCAATGAAAGTAGAGATAACAGAGCGCCTTTTTATGAAAGATATTCAATTTACCAAAAAACTAATTGAATTATTGAAAATGTCCGATACATTGGAGATTTGTGTAGACGACTTTGGTACTGGCTATTCATCCCTTTCATACCTTGAAGAGTTGGAAGTTGATGTATTGAAGATCGATATTAGTTTTGTTCGGAAAATGGTCCATAGTTCCCGTGCCAAAGCGGTTGTTCAGGGAATTATTTCTATTGCCAAGGCACTTCATATGAAAACGATTGCCGAAGGGGTGGAAACAAAAGAGCAGTATGAACTTTTACGAGATTTCGGTGTGGATTATATTCAAGGGTTCTATTTCGCAAAACCTATGTGGGAAAATGAGGTGATAGAGAAGTACTTTACGTAGTTTCGGCCAAAGTGCCGAAATGTTACAGACGAGATTTGTATCGTCTGAGCATTTTTTTGCGTGCCGCAATCTTCTTTTTTTTCGTCTTTCCGTTGGCTTTTCTTAAAATCTACGAGTACGCAAAGACAAGTAGTTGTTTTGCTGAGTAAAGCTTGCTCTTCCTCCCTTATGAGTCACGACTATAAAAATTACTTTTATCCAAAAGTCAAGAAAGATTTTCGGTTGTCTCAATCTTTTAAGGCTTTTTTCGATAGTCTTGCATACATGATGCAGGCGAGTGTACATATACTCTCGCCGTATGAGTTTGAAAAAGCATTGGAAAATCAAGATAGTGAAATTACGAAAGCGTTTTTGCAAAGAGTAAAAAGTTCCGGTAGTGTCTTTGTAGTTTAGTGAAGAATAGATGGATGGGGTCAATGAGTTTATCGAAAAATTTGACGAAGATGACGATGTGCAAGTAGTATATACCGATAAGGCATAAGAAAATGACACTTTTTATTGATGGAGATGCCCTGCCAAATATTTTAAAGCCTATTCTTTTACGATCTGTTGAACGGTTAAAGATCCCCACAAAAGTGATTGCCAATAAAAAAATCCACATTGGCGATTCGCCCTGTATCGAAATGATCATAGTATCTCAAGGAGCCGACAGGGCAGATGATATGATAATAGAACTGCTGTCACCTGAAGATTTGGTCATCACTGCCGATATTCCTTTGGCCGATAGAGTGATAACAGCAGGTGGGCATGCGATAGATCATAGAGGTACCCGATATAGTTCAGACAATATCAAACACTACCTTGCGATGCGCAATCTTTTTGAGTCTATTCGAGAAAGCGGAGAGATAACAAATGGTCCAAAACCCTTTACACAAAAAGATGCGCACGCTTTTGCCAATCAACTGAGCGCTTTTTTGCAACGTTTGGAGAAAAGAAAAAAGTAGCAGTATATTCCGGCCCAAGGGCCGAAATGTTACAGACGAGATTCGTATCGTCTGAGCATATAGAGTCGTTTGAGCATTTTTTTGCGTGCCGCAATCTTCTCTTTTTTTCGTCTTTCCGTCGGCTTTTCGTAAAATCTTCGAGCACGAGCTTCTGTGACGATCAAGTTTCTGTCAACTTGTTTTTTGAAAAGGCGGTACGCTTCCTCAAACGACTGGTCAGGTCTCACGAGGATGCCAGGCATACTGACATCACCCCCTTTCGGTTTAAGATTGAACAGAATTATAGCATAAAACTATATCCACTTTTTGAGCTCTAAATTTTTAAGATACAAAAGATAGATCTTTTTAATCCTTTCAAATATCTCCTCGCTTCTTTTTTGATCGTAAATGTGTGAGCTAAGATTTCTATCTTCCAACATATCAAGAACTATTTCATCGTCATCAATGATATGTGCTTTGTAAGCCTCTTTGATACAGCTTCTTGGTGAAAAACACTCGATACCTTGATATGTAAGAACAGCTTTTAAAGCTTTCCATAGCATCTCTACAGTAAATTCAAAGCGCTGCAAAACGCCGTCTTTATCCAGTTCATCCTGAGCGATATCGACAGCTTCTTGGAGCCTCTGTCTGGCCATCTCAAAATTTTTAATCTTTACAAGAACATCACTCTTTTTCATAAAGAACTTTTCCCTCTTTTTCTATCTGTTTTTTGAAATTTTTATCTGCTTCATTGAAAAAAACAATATCCACACTAAGAAGTCCGCTTAGTCTGTCAACTTCTTCTTTTAGTTTTCTTTTTGATCGAAAATCGAGAGGTATCTCTAGAGCAATATCGATATCAGAATATTTTGTAGCATATCCTTTTGCATGTGAACCAAAGAGTATGATCTTTTTTGGATTATATGTCTTGAGATAGTTGACAATTTCTTCGATTCTTTTTTGTGGATTTATATGCTTTTTCACTGTTAAAGCCTTTCTTCAAAAAATTATATCATACAGCTTAAAAGGAAAAAAATTATTAATAAAAACTTAATATTAATAGTGATACAATTGTGAAAAATAATTAAAGGAGGTGCTATGAAAATAGCAAAAAGTATCGTTTTGGCTACCGCTTTGATCGGTATGAGTGCATTTGCAAAAGATGCTCTTATTGAAAAAGCGAAGCAGGCAGGACTTCAGCCAATTCCACAAGAAGTGAGCAAACTTTATAAACTTATCGACAACCCTAAAAACCCTATCACAAAAGAAAAAGTTGAGCTTGGTAAAAAGCTCTATTTCGACCCACGCCTTTCTCGAAGTGGTCTTATCAGCTGTAATACATGTCATAATCTTTCCACTGGCGGAGATGACAATGTACCGGTAGCGACAGGACATAAATGGCGACACAATCCACATCATCTCAACTCTCCGACAGTCTATAACGCTGTCTTTAACCAAAAGCAGTTTTGGGATGGCAGAAGCCCAGATCTAGAGGATCAAGCGACTGGTCCGATTCAAGCGGATGTGGAGATGAATATGCCAAAAGATTTGGCTGTAAAAGTTGTCAAAAGCATTCCGGAATATAAGAAAGCATTTGAAAAAGTTTATCCTGGAGAAGAGATAACGATCAAAACTATAGGAAAAGCGATCGGTGCATTTGAAAGAACGCTCGTTACCCCAAGCAGATTCGATGCATATCTTAATGGGGATGAAAAAGCTTTGAGCAAGGCTGAAAAAGAGGGTCTTAAAACATTTATAGAAGTGGGATGTGCAAGTTGTCACAACGGTGTAGGACTTGGTGGCGGTATGGCACCATTCCCGGCAGTTGGCAAATATAAATATGCAAATATAGGCGATTTCAAAGGTGATAAGAATGGAATGGTAAAAGTTCCGACCCTTAGAAATATTCTTGAAACCGCTCCATATTTTCATAATGGTACAACTTATGATATAAAAGAAGCGATTGCGATTATGGGAGAAACACAACTTGGCAAGAAACTTACTAAAAAACAGATCGATGCAATCGCAACATTTTTCAAATCACTCACCGGTAAAAAACCATACGTTCGCCTTCCTATGCTTCCACAAAGCAGTGCAACTACACCGAAACCAAATCTTGATTAACTTCTAGGGGCTTTGCCCCGAAACCTTTTTGCTACAATAAAGCAAAAAGGAACCCCATGGAATACCGATACATTGGACAATCTGGTCTGAGAGTCACCTCTATCTGTCTTGGTACTATGACCTTTGGCTCTACTACGTCCAAAGAGGAAGCTTTCAAGATTTTAGATAAAGCGTATGATTTTGGTATCAACTTCTATGATACTGCAGAACTCTATCCGGTACCACCTGATAGCAAATGGGCAGGCGAGACGGAAAAAATCGTAGGAGAGTGGCTGAAAACAAAACCCAGAGACTCCATTATCCTTGCTACAAAAGTGGCAGGGGCTGCCAGTGGTTGGTTTGTACCGCCTATTCGCCACGGACTAACCGCAATGGATCGATTTCATATAAAAAGGGCAATTGAAGGATCTTTAAAAAGGCTCCGAACCGATTATATCGATCTGTATCAGATGCACTGGCCAGATACGGTGGTTCCGATAGAAGAGACAATGAAGGCTTTCGATGAACTCGTCAAAGAGGGGAAAGTCCGCTACATTGGAACTTCCAATGACACTGCCTACGGCCTTACGAAAGCCAATATGGTGGCAAGGTATGAAGGTCTTGCGCGATTTGAATCGATTCAGAACAATTTTAGCCTTTTGAATCCGCGATTTTTCGATGAACTGGAAAATGTTTGTAGGCGTGAAAAAGTGAGTCTACTGCCCTATTCACCAATAGGCGGAGGAGTTTTAAGCGGGAAATACAACCAAAAATTTATCCCAGAAGATGCAAGATTTTCCCTCTACCTCAAGCATCCTGTCAAAAGGGTACGTGAACATGCCAAACGGTTTTTCAATGATAAAACCCTTGCCTTTACCGCTGAATATCTTGAAATAGCAAAAAAGTATGATATCCACCCCGTTACGTTAGCCGTTGCGTACAGTAAACACTTCGATTTTGTAGCTTCTACCATTATAGGGGCCAGAAAACTTGATCAACTCGACGTAAGCCTCGCTGCAATGGATCTAAAACTTCCACGACAAATCCTCAAAGAGCTCACTGCTTTGCAGAAAAAATACTGCTATCCGATGGGATAGCAGTAACAACTTCTTATAGTATCAAATGAAAACGTATCTCATGGCAACCATGGTAATCTACATTGAGATAGTGATTTGACGAAAAAAGTAAGAAAAAACCTTGACTTTTACCGCCAATAGTTTTATAATAACCAAAATTAATCAAAAATATAAATTAATCAACATGGATAAACAGGAATGAATTATCTCTATATGCGTTCTAAAAATGATCGATACTCTGTTGCAATGCAAGAAAAGTCCATTCATGACTATTTGCACACTCACAATATAGATGAGTATGCCGAATATATAGAGATCGCACCGGTTTCTCTCAAACTGGATGAGCGTTTGGATCTCAAAGAGTTTATACACTCTTTAAAAAAGGGAGATCATATTCTTGTTTATGATCTTCGTGTGATTTCTCAAAGGGTGGGGGAAGTGGTGCAATTTCTCAACTGCATATTTAGTCATGAATTGAAATTGACGGTGACGAAATATGCTGTCACAATCGATAAAAACACACCAGCTTATGTTGTAGTATCACTTTTAAATCAACTGAGAGAGGAAAACAGAAATGAACCTATTCATAAAGGTAGGCCAAAAGGAAGTATTTCAAGATCTAAATATGATGTTTATAGAGATGAAATCATTGAGATGTTAAAGGAGGGGAAAAGTGTGAGTTTTATAGCAAAGAGTTTGGGAGTAAGCCGGAGCTCTATTCGAGACTATATTACAAGCAGAGAGTTGGACAAAGTTGTTTTGGGGAAAAGTCCAAGTCCTACAATTCCAAAAACTACATGCAAAATCAATCATAAAGGATAAATAATGGCAACAGCAACAGCGAAACCCAATCGAGCCAAAGAGTACCTGAAGAACTGGGTACCATACAGGTACAAGCGGTACGTGATGTTTGCGATTGTTACGATCGTAAGCTTGGTGCTGCCCTGGATACGAATAAACGGGAACCACTTTTTTCTATTGAACTTCGATCATATGCAGCTGCATCTTTTTTTCGTACGGTTCGATATGCAAGAACTGTACCTAATGCCGTTTTTGCTATGGATTCTGTTTTTCGGGATCTTTTTCATCACCACCCTTGGTGGTCGGGTATGGTGCGGATGGAGCTGTCCACAGACTATTTTCAGAGTGATCTATAGAGATCTGATCGAAACGAAACTGCTGCACTTGAGAAAACGGATCAGCAATAAACAGATCGAACCGGATATGAGTAAACCGGAGAATAAAGTCAAAAAAGTGATCGCGATTCTCATCTGGTCCGTTCTCGCATTCATCGCGGCGGCAGATTTTCTGTGGTACTTCGTTCCACCGGAAGACTTCATCAGATATATCCAAGATCCGGCCAACCATACGATCTTGATGGGATTTTGGGTAGGGATCGCTCTATTCTTGATCGCGGACGTGGTGTTCATCAAAGAGAATTTTTGTATCTACATCTGTCCATACGCAAGAGTACAGTCTGTGCTGTACGATGAAGATACCTTCCAGACAGTGTATGACTATAAACGGGGCGGAAGAATCTACGATGAACATGGTAACCTGATCGTGCACAACAAAAAAGAGCTCAAATCCCAAAAAGAGGATGCAGAGTGTACCTTGTGTGAATCTTGCGTCAAAGTGTGTCCTACCCATATCGATATCCGAAAAGGGATGCAGCTAGAGTGCATCAACTGCTTGGAGTGCGCAGACGCCTGTACGAAAGTGATGGGGGCACTTGGAAAAGAGAGCCTGGTACGCTGGACAAGCTACTACGCACTAGAGAGTGGTAAACCAACCCGAGTCTTTCGATTTCGAATCATCGCCTACATCGTGA
This sequence comes from Nitratiruptor sp. SB155-2, assembly GCF_000010325.1. Classification (GTDB taxonomy): domain Bacteria; phylum Campylobacterota; class Campylobacteria; order Campylobacterales; family Nitratiruptoraceae; genus Nitratiruptor. The sequence goes on from NC_009662.1 coordinate 136,140, forward strand.
TGCTCACCATCGCATTCGTGGCTCTGTTCTGGATGGGAAGCAAAAAAGAGCATATGCTTCTTAACATCAACAGGACAAGCCAGCTCTATAAAATAGAACCAGACGGCAAAGTGAAAAACACTTACGTCTTCTTGTTCCAAAACACAGAGCGACAAAAACATAAATACTACTTCGAAGTAGTCAACAACAAAGATATCAAGATCGAGCGGCCACGAAAACCGTTTACTGTCATTCCTGGCAAAAAAGTGAAAAAGGTTGTGGTGCTCTATACAGACAAAGTATTGGTGAAAAACAGCAAAAAAGATACACCGATCCCAATCAAGATCAAAGCCTATGCGGTGGATGATCCAAAAAAGATCGCAGTGTACAGAAACACCATCTTCGTCTTCCCGCGTTGGGATATCTATCAAAAACATCTGAAAAAATAGGGGATGTTCTCCCCTGTTGCTGCTACATAGGAGGGGTGGATGAAAGTAGCAATACCGGTAAAAATGAATAAAAAAGATTCAGCGATTTCGCCACTGTTTGGCCATGCCAAATGGTTTGCATTTATTGAAAATGGAAATATCACGATCAAACAGAATCCGCACGATGGAGGAGTACAGGTAGTGGAATGGCTTTTGGATGAAGGGATAGATGTGGTGATCACACAACATATTGGACTCAAGCCTTTTACACTGTTACAAAAAATGGATGTAGATGTATATTATCCGGGAGATAGTCGAATTACCATAGATGAAGCGATGCAGTGTTTCAACCAAAACAGATGTGAAAAGATCACATTTGACTCGATTGAGAAATTTGCACGGCATAAACATTGAGGAGGTATGATGGGCAAAGAGGGATTTAATGAGTTTGGTGAGCCAACACTGCAAAAATTGGATGATTATGGCAAGAAAGCTCCGGAAGAGAAGAGAAAAGCGATACTTTGGGTGATTATCACGGGACTTGTTCTTGGCGTATTTTATGCGATGGCGAAGTACTACTTTAAAGATGTCGGTGAAAAAGAGATCAATGTTCCACGGGAGCAGAAAATCATGCACTATTAGGAGTGAAAAATGAAAAAGGTTGTTGTGCTTGGAGGAGGATTTGCTGGAGTCGAGGCGGCAATATTTTTGAGAAAAGAGGGATTTGAAGTTGATCTCATTTCGCCTAGACCTTACATGTATATCTATCCAACTTCGATTTGGGTACCTGTGTATGAGGCTGAATTTGCAGATGTATGTATTCCTATGAGTGATTTGAGCAATGTCCATGGTTTTACATATATTCAAGACACTATAGAAAAAATTGATGCAAAAAACAGAAAAGCCTATGGCAAAAAGGGTGAATATAGCGGCAATTTTTTGGTTATCGCTATGGGTGCCGGGAAAGTCAAGCATGAAGGAAGTGAACATTATATGAGTATCTGCGGGGAGCCCCAAGATGCAATCCGGATGCGAGACAGACTCGATCTTTTGATAACCGAAAAGGGTCATGGAAAAATTGCCATGGGATTTGGAGGCAATCCAAAAGATAGTTCTGCCGTGCGTGGGGGACCAGCATTTGAGATGATCTTCAATGTGCATAACTACCTCAAGAAAAAGGGTCTTCGAGACAAGTTTGAGCTCACCTTTTTTGCGACAATGGCAGAACCCGGGAAAAGACTTGGCCCACAAGCATTGAAAATGATGGATGTTTTCTTCAATAAACTGGGTATCAAAAAACATTTTGGGAAGAAAATCAAACGGTTCGAGCAAGATGGCATCGTTTTTGAAGATGATAGCTTTTTAGAGAGTGACTATACGATGTTCATACCTGCAAATGCCGGTCACCCTGTCTTTCAAGAATCGGATCTGCCTCTTAGTGAAGCCGGTTTTATTTTAGTGGATGAGTATTGTGAAGTTAAAGATAAGCCAGGAGTTTACGCCATAGGTGACAGCGCTTATATCCAAGGACCACAGTGGAGAGCAAAGCAGGGACATATCGCCGAAGTGATGGCGCGAAATACAGCAAACAATATTGCAATTGATGCAGGTGTGAAAGTTGGGAAAAAGGAGAGCTATATCGAGCATCTCAATATCATCTGCGTTATGGACAGTGGCGACGGAGCGGCCTTTGTCTACCGTGATGACAAGAGAGGATTTATGTTGCCTATGCCTGTCGTGGGACACTGGCTCAAAAAAGGATGGGGATGGTACTGTCGAAACTCTAAACTGGAAAAGATTCCAAGGCTTCCGGGACTTTAAGAAATGTTTACAAAACTTTCACCTATAATAAATTTTTATATTTACGGCTTTCGAAATATGAGCAAGCTTGGTAGAAAGCTGTGGCTCATTATCGCAATAAAGTTATTTATTTTTTTTGTGGTAATCAAGATGCTCTTTTTTCCTGATATCCTGCAAGAGAAGTTTCATTCGGATAAGGAAAGAGCAGACTATGTTATGAAAAATCTCTTGGGAGGGGAAAAATGATTGATCCAACACTCGTTGATTGGAGCAGAGCCCAATTTGCTCTGACTGCAATCTATCACTTTTTGTTTGTTCCGCTGACGTTGGGCCTCTCATTTATCGTAGCGATAATGGAGACACTCTACGTCACCACAGGAGATACAAAATGGAAAGAGGCGACACTCTTTTGGATGAAGCTCTTTGGGATAAACTTTGCCATTGGGCTTGCTACCGGAATTATTATGGAGTTTGAGTTTGGAACCAACTGGGCAAATTATAGCTGGTTTGTTGGTGATATCTTTGGGGCGCCTTTGGCAATTGAAGGGATAATGGCTTTCTTCTTGGAATCTACCTTTTTTGCCGTCATGTTTTTTGGTTGGAATCGAGTGAGCAAAAAGTTTCATCTTCTCTCCACTTGGCTTGTAGCCATCGGATCAAATCTCTCGGCCCTTTGGATTTTGGTGGCCAACGGATGGATGCAACATCCTGTTGGTATGCAGTTTAACCCCGAAACTGCCAGAAGTGAAATGGTCAACTTTTGGGAAGTGATTTTCAATCCTAACGCATACAATAAATTTTTGCATACAATCAGTGCTGGCTATATCACTTCCGCAATCTTTGTAGTTGCCATAAGCGCTTGGTTTTTACTAAAAAATGAAAAGATGAAAGATTTTGCAAAACGATCTATTTTGGTGGCTGCCAGTTTTGGTCTGATTACTTCAACTTATAACATTTTAACAGGTGACAACTCAGCCTATACGGTTGCTCAAAACCAACCGGTCAAGCTTGCTGCCATGGAAGGGCTTTATCAAGGAAAAAAAGGTGCTGAGATTGTCGCTTTCGGTATTTTGAATCCCGATAAAAAACTGGGGGACAATCAAGAGGATTTCTTATTTCAAATCTCCATTCCAAAAGCACTTTCAATTCTTGGATACCACAAACTGGATGCCTATGTCGCAGGTATGAATGATCTTGTGTATGGAAACAAAGAGCACGGAATCGAATCGGCTGCAAGCAAGATAGAAAAGGGAAAAAAAGCGGTCGCTGCTTTGAAATCTTTTGAAGAGGCGAAAAAGCAAGGTGATATCCAAAAAGCTAGTAGTGCATTGGCTCAATTTAGACAATATGAAAAGTATATGGGGTATGGCTTTTTGGATATGCCTGAGGAAATTGTACCACCGGTGCAGCTTACATTTTACAGTTTTCACACAATGGTCGGGCTTGGCATCTGGTTTTTTGTTCTTATGATCGTAATGCTCTATAAAGCGATGACAGGTACTTTAACAAAAACCAGAACATGGCTCAAGCTGGCTTTTTACTCCTTGCCTCTTGGATTTTTGGCGAATGAGCTTGGATGGATAGTGGCAGAAGTCGGAAGGCAGCCTTGGGCCGTACAGGATCTCTTACCAGTGAAGATGGCAACAACCCATATCTCTACTGCTTCGGTGATGATAACATTTTGGCTTTTTGCAATTTTGTTTACATTTCTACTTATTGCAGAAGTGAAAATTATGGCTACGCAGATCAGACTCAAAGGGGGCGAAAATGTTTGAGAATATGAGTACCTACACCTTGCAAGAGTACTGGTGGTTTATCGTTTCGCTCCTTGGAGGTCTTTTTCTCTTTCTCACTTTTGTTCAAGGTGGCCAGACAAAGCTTGGTCTTGCTGGCAATGAGGAACAAAAAGATCTAATCGTCAATGCTTTGGGGCGGAAGTGGGAGCTAACCTTTACAACATTGGTTCTTTTTGGTGGAGCCTTGTTTGCTGCATTTCCACTCTTTTATGCAGTGAGTTTTGGTGGCGCCTATGGGCTTTGGATGGCGATTTTGTTCAGTTTTATCATTCAGGCGGTAGCATACGAGTATAGAAAAAAGCCAAACAACTTTTTCGGACAAAAAGTGTACGAGCTCTTTTTATTTCTCAATGGAACAGTCGGTATATTCTTAATTGGTGTGGCATTGGCATCTTTGTTTACAGGAGCCGCTTTCAAACTGGATGATATGAAACATATGACATGGCTAGGAAGCATGAGAGGATTGGAGGCTTTGGGAAATCCTTTTAATATCCTCTTTGGACTTATGATGGTTTTCCTTGCCCGTCTCAATGCCAATCTCTATTTCATGTTTATTTTGGATGATCCTGAACTTGTAGAAAAAGCAAAAAAGGCAATAAAAACAGATTTTGCGATATTTTTGGTTCTGTTTTTAGCGGTAGCCGGATGGATTTTGAGTATGAGTGGTGTGGGATACGAACAAAACAAATTTTTTGTAGTAGCACATAAATATCTCAATAACTTTCTTGAGATGCCATTTGTATTGGGCGCTTTTGTGGTTGGTGTCGGATTGCTCCTGGGAGCAGTCGTGATGGCTTTAAAAGGAGTCAAAAAAGCATTTTGGTTCAGCTCAACTGCCATTACATTAGTAGGACTTTCACTTCTCCTTGTTTTAGGATACAACCATACAGCCTACTATCCAAGTATTGCCGATATTGGCAGTTCACTTACCATTGAAAATAGTTCGGGTAGTAGAGTGACCCTCATTACGATGAGTTATGTCTCTTTGATGGTGCCATTTGTTGTGGGATATATTGCCTATGTATGGAGACTTATGGATAGTAAGCCGTTAAGCGAAGATGAAGTAGAAAATGATGTTATGAGTTATTAAGGAGAAAAGATGGGTGAAGCTCTATTTTGGTATGCAAGCTGGCCTCTTGTGATTTGGCTGGCATATAAATTTGTGCGACTTAATATCGATCATGCTCCAAAAGAGTAAATAAAAGAGTATCAAAAACATTGTGTATTATCACAACTATCCATTGATATTTTAAATAATTTTTAAAATAATCGGTGTAAAATGTAATATGTTTTTGTGAAAGGAAAGAATGGAAAACTTTTTGCAAGAAAATAAAAAGTATTTTCAATGGATTAAAATGGAACATGAAAATTTTTTAAATGAATTATTATCAACATTAGTAAAAGATACCGTCTCAATAGAAGAAGCAGAAGCTTTAGGTGCCCAAGTTTTTGAAAGAAGGATTAGTTTTTCTAAACTTGCAATTCTTTTGGATCTTTTCTCTCAAAAATTGAGTGATTCCGAATATGAAAGGTATCTTGTTATCCGGGATATGGTAGCTAAAGGTTATCTGAAAAAAAGACTTCCACAAGAGATAGAAAGTATAAAACTTGGAATCAATAATAATCCAAACCTCGTCTCTAAGGGGGATTTGGCAATTGTTACTGAATTACTTAATTGGTTGGAACATTTGATTGATAGTTTTGTCCATGAAACTGAGCCTCCAAAAATCAACGGTAGAATTTCTAAATTTATTAAATTTGTGAATGAGAGAAGTGGAATATTTTTTGATAATGAAGTTGTCAAGAAAGACTTTTTAAAAACGAATACAGAATTATACGAATGTGCTCAAGAAGTTGTCAATTTTTACGAACAAAAACGCTATTTTTATTTTAATCTTACTTATATTGAGCTAATAGCCCTTTTTCTAAAAATGACAACGCTTTTAAGTGGTATGTTTTTAGAAGAAGAACTTCTTTCTATTTATGTTGATCCAATTACTAAATTGCCTAACAGATTTCAATTATTAAAGGATCTTCAAAAGTTTTCTGATCTTTATCTCCTAATTTTGAATGTACATTCTTTTTCAAGACTCAATGTTCTATATGGTTATGATTTTGGTGATGGAATTTTGAAAAATATTGCTAATAAACTATTACAAACATGTGCTGTAAAATGTTACCGTATATATGGAGATGAATTTGCTATTTTATTTGATAAAGAAGAGGATATTTATCAGTTTTTTCAAAAAATCAATGGATCAATAGAAATAAAAACAAAAGATGAACCATTTACGATTTATTTTTATGGAGCATTTGATGAATTTGTTCCTCAATCGCTAGAATCATGTGAATTTGCTTTATTTAGAAGTGAAAAAAGGGAACTTTTAGATTCACGAACAGTAAAAGAGATGATTCATGAAGTTAAAAATGAACTTACTCTGACGCAAAAACTCAAAGAAATCATGGTAAAAGATAATATTATTTCTTATTACCAACCAATTTACAGTACTGATGAAAATGAAAAAAAAGTTTTGAAATATGAAGTGTTGATGAGATTGGAATTCGACGGTAAAATATTAGCTCCTGGTGAATTTCTTTCAGTGTTGATTGAAGCTCCATTCTATACCGAATTTACAAAGTCACTACTTATAAAAAGTTTTCAAACGTTTGCAAACAATAATTTTACTTTTAGTATAAATTTTACACTGAAAGATATTAAAGATAAAAATATTAAAATTTTACTTGATACATTATGTAAACAACAGCCAGAAGTTGCGAAACGATTAACAATAGAAATTGTTGAAAGTGAAGCTTTAAAAGAGTTTGAATTATTAAATGAATTTATACAGTTCTTTAAGCAATATAATGTCTCTTTCGCACTTGATGATTTTGGTAGCGGGTATTCTAATTTTGCTCAGTTTGCAAAACTTGATATTGACTATATAAAGATAGATGGTTCAATAATACAAAATATTTTGATTGACACAAAAATGCAAAAACTTTTAGACTCAATAATCGCTTTTGCAGATAATTTACAGCTTAAGACAATAGCTGAATTTGTAGATAAAAAAGAGCTATTTGAAATTTTATCTGATCGTGTTGATATGATTCAAGGATATTATATCGGCAAACCTGAACCACTCCTTATACAAGCGCAACTTTAGTAGCAAAAAATTTTCTTCAAAAGCATTATAATTTAAAAAACAGCTAAAAGGAGGCCAAAATGGCTAAACTAACAGAATTCGAACAAACAATAGCGCAAAGAATTAAAGAGCAGATCGACCTAAACAAAGACAAACCAGAGCTCGGTAATGTGGACATGGAAAAAGCGATGGAGCTATTAAAAGAAGCTGGAGCGATTTTACTCGATGTCAGACCGCCTGCAAAAGTAAGCGGTGAAAATGCAGAAGAGGCTGATATCCCAGATAGCTACTATACTCCGTATACTGAATTTACTGAGTATCTTGACATCTTGCCGGCCGATAAAACGACCCCTATTATCACAGCGTGCTTAAAAGGTTTTTTTGCCAACAGAGTGAAAGGATATCTTGAAATGCTTGGATATGAAAATGTCTATGCATTCAGCGGAAATATAGAAGACTGGATCGCTGCACATAAAGCACATACGGGTGAGATATAAACTGATACTGGGGCTTTTGCCCCTACTGTTTTTAGGATGTGAATCCAGAGTCTACAAAAAAATCTACGCTATTCCATCTACTCCTGTAACGTGTCTAAAACTTCAAGCTGCAAATCCCATCATTGCCTATGCTCTTCAAAAAAGAATCGATTTTCAAAACGATTGCCCTTTTATCCTAAAAACCTCTTCACATTTTATATCTACCTGTACTTCGGTAAAAGCAAAAGCTCTAGGTAGCGATTTTGATGGTTTTTTACGCTTGGAACTTTTTGAAAATAACAAGCTTTTGTATAGAGACCAAGTCGATTTTAAAGGATGTGTAACACAAAAAATAGTTGATACTCTGTTACAGTCGCTGCAAAAGGATATGAAACTCTCAATAAAGATACGTTATAATCGAAAAAAATAGCGTAAAGGTCCCACATGAAACTCGGTTTTAGTCCCTATTTGGAGGTTGGCGGGAAAAAAATGGATATTCATAAAGTGTGTACGCTTTTAGAAGCTTTACAAGAAGAGGGTTCCCTACTTCGGGCTTCCAAAAAGAGTGGAATGAGTTATAAGGGAGCATGGGATCTTTTGGCTCTTCTCAACAGTGGAAAGAATCAGCTCACATCATCCAAAATCGGTGGTATACGGGGTGGGGGAAGTGAACTGACACCGTTTGGCAAAATGGTGTTGCAAAAGATGAAGGAGCTTTTAGAAATTGAGCAGAAACTCAATGTTTTGATCAAAAACTATGAAGCAATGAATGGACTCAAAGAGTTCAAAAAGATTTTACAAAACTCATTATATAAAAATGTAATATCCGTTGTGATAGAAGAGGTGAAGCCCAAAGGGAAAGATGTTTTGATTACCGGGTTATGTGGAGGAAACCGCTTAAAAGCGCGATTGTCGAAACCAAAAGAGCAGTTTTTTATAGGGCAAAAAGTCTTTTTTGTATTTGATCCATCATCCGCAAACCAAAAAGGTGATAATCTTTTAAAAGGAATCTATGCAGGCAAAGAGAATGGAAAAACAAAACTGATCGTTGATGATCATGAGGTTTTCATTGAAGGAAAGGTTGAGCTTAAAAATGGTTTGGCTTATGTATCGATCAAGCCAAAAAGTATCCAGGTGATTCCATGCAGTATCGATTAAAGAGGGAGCGGCGAAAAAGTTTCAAGATAGAAATCCATAATGACGAAGTTGTTGTCAAGGCCCCTTTTTGGGTATCAAAAAGTAGTATTGAGACTTTCGTACATACCCACAGATCATGGATAGAAGAAGCGATACGAAAAAAGCTTCAAACGAGGAGAAAATTTGAATTTGGTGAAACTTTTCTACTTTTGGGAGAACGCTATCCTTTATATAAAGGCACTGGTAAGCTTTGCTTTCACGATGGAGTTTTTTGGTCCAAGGAACCCAATAAAGAGGCTTTTCGAAGCTTTTATAAAGATTTTGCCAAAAAGTATATATACCACAGAACAGAACAACTTGCATCAAAATATAACTGTCTATATAACGGTTTGAAAATTACAAGTGCTAAGAAGCGATGGGGGAGCTGTACATCAAAGAAAAATCTCAATTTTAGCTACAGAACGGTAATGCTTCCGCCAGAACTCATTGACTATATCATCATCCATGAACTTTCACATTTGATGTATATGAACCATTCCAAAGAGTTTTGGAGACTCGTGGAAAAGAGAATGCCAGATTACAAAGAGCGTCATAAGAGACTAGCCACTTTTTTGGTGGATGATATTTAAAAGGCGTAGGTTAAAGAGAGTTTTGTCAGTGTGTCTGTCTTTTTCTTACCGGCTGGTGGAAGATTGTCATATTTGATTTCATAGGAGAACTTCAGTCCTAGTTGGTCAACGATATGGAGATTCAAAGCAGCGTCCAGTTTGCTCTCATAATCTTGGTTCTTTTGCAGATTTTTGATGGTATAGAAATTTGTTGTCAAACTATTTTTCGTTGTTATATGATAGGTATAGTCGATTTCTGCTTTTATGTAGTGAAAATCCTGTTTTTGGTTCGTTGTTAGATCATTGTAGCGATATTCGTACCCGCCCAGAACGTTGACTTCATGCTTTTTATTAATTGAGAGCTTGTATCCGATTCCCGGGTTGACGCTGTACTGGGCATCGTATCCTTCAAATCTGTTGCGCAAGAATCCAAACTTCATAAAAGTGAAAAGGCGTTTGTCGTAATTGAAAAAGAGATCGCTATAGAGTCTATAGCGCTCATTATCTGTTTCCCCGTCCTTTCTTGAATAGAGCATATCCGCTTTGAGATCAAACTTGATCGACTTTGTCCAGTAGGTTTGAAGAGAGTAGCCAGCACTTACGGAACTGGAATCGGAGTTCCCTGTCGTAGCGAAATAGCCGAACTCTATTTTTTGATCAGTCTTGGCAAAAAGCGCAATACAGATACAGGGAAGAATCAAAAACTTTCTCATCTCTTTTCCTTTTTGGAACGAGATTGTACCAAACGAATATTAAGCAATATTTAGATAAAATTTTTCTTAAAAAACGAGGGTTGGAGATGACCAGATATATATTTGTTACAGGTGGTGTTCTCAGTTCACTTGGAAAAGGAATTTCTAGTGCCAGTATCGGTGCACTTTTAAAAAATAGCGGTTTGGATGTTTCAATACTCAAAATCGATCCGTATATCAATGTAGACCCGGGAACGATGTCCCCCTTAGAGCATGGCGAGGTTTTTGTAACCGCAGATGGAGCGGAGACAGACTTGGATCTTGGCCATTATGAGCGTTTTTTGGATGTGAAACTCTCCAAACTGAACAACTTCACGACGGGACAGGTCTATCTTTCGGTGATTCAAAGGGAACGCAAGGGAGACTATCTAGGAAAAACGATCCAGGTTGTTCCACATATCGTTGAAGAGATAAAGAGTCGTATCAGAAAAGCCGGAAAAGGCAAAGATGTTTTGATTGTGGAGCTTGGTGGAACGGTGGGTGATATAGAAGGACTCCCCTTTTTAGAAGCGATTCGAGAATTGACCCACGATTTGGGAGTGCACAAAGCGTACAATATCCACGTTACCCTTGTCCCATACATTGCTGCAGCTGGTGAGCTAAAAACCAAACCGACCCAACATAGCGTTCAAGAGCTTAGACGTATCGGTATCAGTCCAGATATGATCATAGCGCGGTGTGAACGATCCCTTCCAAACGATGTGAGAATGAAGATCGCTAGAAGTTGTGGCATTCCGGAAAAGAGTGTCATAGAAGCAAAAGATGCAGAAACTATCTACAAAGTGCCCCTCAATTTCCTCAGGCAAAATATTCTTGAACCGATCTCACATCAATTGAAGCTTGGCCATCTCAAACCCCAGATGGATGAGTGGGATATGATCGTCAAGAAGATCATAGCACCAAAAGATGAGGTAACGATCGCTTTTGTGGGTAAATACCTGGGGCTCAAAGAGTCCTATAAGTCTTTGACAGAAGCCCTTGTGCATGCCGGAGCGGCGCTTGATACGAAAGTGAATATCAAGTGGGTGGATAGCGAACTTATTGAGGCAGAAGGGGTTGAAGAGTTTATGAAAGATGTTCATGGTATTTTGGTTGCCGGCGGCTTCGGTGAGCGGGGCGTTCAAGGCAAAATCGAGGCCATTCGATACGCAAGAGAGCATAAAATTCCATATCTTGGAATATGTCTTGGAATGCAGCTTAGCATTATAGAGTTTGCAAGAAATGTTTTGGGTATCGAAGATGCAAACTCTATGGAGTTTGATCCCGATACAAAACATCCTTTTATCTACTTGATAGATGAATTCATCGATACATCGGGCCAAAAACAGATTCGAACCCACACCTCTCCTATGGGGGGAACGATGCGACTTGGCGAGTACGCATGCAAAGTGAAAGAGGGAACAAAATTGTGGGAGGCGTATCATCATCAAGATGTGATTTACGAGCGCCATCGACACCGATACGAAGCAAATCCTCACTACCGGGATATGTTGGAGTCAAACGGTATGATCGTGAGTGGGGAGAGTGAAGAGGGACTGATAGAAGCTGTAGAGATTGAAAAACACCCATGGTTTGTAGGTGTTCAATTCCATCCAGAATTTACTTCCCATTTGCAAAAGCCAAATCCTCTCATTACAGCTTTTATCAAAAACTCTTTAGAGCATAGATGAGAGTACTGACAAAACAAGATATTTTTACAATACTGCAGGAGCGTTTCAAAGAGGGGTTCGTGAAACTCTCTTCGCTTCCGCATCCATCCTCCATGAAGGATATGCAAAAAGCCTCTTTGCGTATCGCCGATGCTATCAAAAATGGGGAAAAAATTGCTATTGTAGGCGATTATGACGTGGATGGAGTGGTTTCGACCGCTTTGATGAAAGAGTTTTTTAGCTTGATAGACTATCCAATCGAGGCAAAAATCCCCAACCGATTCAGACACGGATATGGTTTGAGCCCAAAAATTATCGAAGAGTTGGGTGATGTGGATCTGATTATTACCGTGGATAACGGCATCAGCGCACATGAAGCGGCAACGCTTTGCCAAGAAAAAGGGATCGATCTCATTATAACCGATCACCACACACCTCCCCAGACCCTGCCACCAGCCTATGCCATCGTCAATCCGAAACAGGAGCAATGTTCGTTTGCTTACCCAGAAATTTGTGGAGCGCAGGTTGCCTGGTTTTTGATAGGACAGCTCAAGCAGGATTTAGGGCTGGATGTAGATATGAAGCAGTTTCTGGATATTTTGGCTGTTGCAATTATAGCCGATGTGATGCCCCTTCGACATATCAACCGCTCTTTGGTACAAGCCGGCTTGAAGATGTTTGAACGAAGCGAAAGACCAGCCATAGCCTATCTTCGTTCAGTTTTGAAAAAACACACCTTTCACTCTGAAGACATAGGATTTACCATCGCTCCCATTATCAACAGTGCCGGACGAATGGAAGATGCCAATTTGGCGCTACAGTTTTTGAATGCGAAGGATTTTTTTGACGCGAGCGTCTATTATGCAAGACTTCTTTCACTCAATATGCAAAGAAAAGAGGAAGAGAGGCGGGTGTTACAAGAATCCTTGGAACAAGTAGGAGATGAAAGAGTCATCGTTGTAGCGGGAGAGGATTGGAATGAGGGGGTCGTGGGTATAGTGGCTTCTCGATTGGTGGATCGGTTTTCCAGACCGGCAATTGTTTTGACAACGGATAAAAATGGGGAATTGAAAGGGAGTGGACGCAGTGTGGGCGCAGTAGATCTGTATAAGCTGTTAGAAGGATCGAGTCAATATCTCACTCGCTTTGGAGGACATAAAAAGGCTGCGGGACTTGGCTTGAAAAAAGAGCATCTACAACCCTTCAAAGACTTTATCAATCTACTCGCCCAAAAAATTCCACAAGAAGATTTCATCGATACATCGACAGTATTGGGAGAGCTTCCTTTTAGTGAGATAGATTGGGAACTGATCGATATCCTAGAGAGCTTTGCACCCTATGGAGAAAGTAATCCAATGCCGAAATTTTTTGCTTCTCATGTAGAGGTACTGGAAAAAAGAGGAGTCGGAGAGGATGGGAGACATCTTTTGATGACACTCAGGCAAAATGGCAATATATTCAAGGCTATTCATTTCCATAATGAAACAGATCTGCAAAATGACAGGATCGATATCGTGTATCAGCCTGTAAAAAATATTTACAACAACTCTATCTACATCCAGTTGCATATCAAGAAAATAGTTTGATGACAATTATCACCAAAATTTAATAATAATTAAAAGTTATTAATGTAATAATTGCATCTAATATAAATATTTCATTCAGGAGTGGATATGTCAGAGAAACAGAAACTGAAGCAGGCACAAGAAGTGATGGAAGAGCTGTTGAAAAAAGAGGGACTATCGAGACGGGATGCTCTCAAGATAATGGGGCTTGGCTCAGTAGGAGCTTTTGGACTTGGGGGTTCGACTGCATCTGCGGCCGAAAGTGGAAGCAGTAGTGACAAAAAAGCGACTATCGTCATCGTTGGTGGTGGGGCAGGTGGAATCATGGCACTTGCCAGACTTCATAGAAGTGCGCCGAATGCAAAAATCATCCTCATCGCTCCAAACGATATTCATCTGTATCAACCGGGCCAAGTATTTATGGCTGCAGGGCTCTATACGGCCGATGAGATTAAAAAACCAAACAAAAATTTCATTCCAAATGATGTAGAGTGGGTGAAAGAGAGTGTCAAAGAGTTTGATCCGGACAATAACCAAGTAATTACTGACTCCAACAAAAAAGTCAAATATGACTTTTTGGTTGTAGCCACGGGTCTAGCCTATGATTATGAGCGAATCGAGGGAATGAGTAAAGATCTTGTCGGAAAACATGGCATTTCAAGTGTGTATCTCAACGATCCGGTCAAAGGGGATGTGAGTGGTGGATCAAAAACATGGGAGTGGTTCAAGCAGCTAAGAGCGGCAGCCGAAAAAGCATCCCCGGACAATCCTGTTCAGGCTATCTACACCCAACCGGACACTCCTATAAAATGTGGTGGGGCGCCTCAAAAGATTTTATACCTCAGTGACGATTTCTTGAGAGGTAACGGGCCTGGAGGTGGAGCCGATGTCCATAAAAATGTAAAAGCATATTTTTGTAAAAAAGGAACAAAACTTTTTGGAATCCCTTCTTACAATAAAACCCTTGTCGAAGAAGTAACGCCAATGTATGGCAACATTGAAGATAAGTGGAATCATGTCTTACGAAAAATCGATCCAGTCAAAAAAATTGCTACATTCGAGCATACCTATAAAGTCAAAGGGGAGTGGGATCCGGACCTAGAAGAGTATGACTGGATTACCAAAAAAGAGATGGTTGAGATGCCGTATGATTTCATCCATATCGTGCCTCCGATGAAGCCGGTGGATGCTGTGGCGAACTCTCCTCTTGGATGGCAAAAAGGAACGGCAAAAGGGTGGCTTGAAGTTGACAGATACACATTGCAGCATCGACGATACAAAAATGTTTTTGGTATCGGAGATATTTTAGGTATTCCGCTTGGAAAAACAGGAGGAAGTGCAAGACACCATGGACCGGTACTCCAAGAGAACTTGATCGCTGTGATGGAAGGTAAAGAGCCAAAAGCGAAATTTGACGGATACACCGTATGTCCTTTAAAAACCCAGTATGGCAAGATAATGCTTGCAGAATTCAACTATGATGGACCGGCACCGACGTTCTCATTTTTGGATCCTTCCAAACCGCGATGGATCTGGTGGGCATTTGACTTGTATATGCTAAAACCGATGTATTGGACGTTGATGCTTCGAGGATTGATGTAGGAAGAGGCATGGCAATGGGCAAAATAATCAAAAGGGAGCTTGGGATCTACCTTTTTTTACTTATATTTTTATGTGTTTGGATGCATTACAAAGAGCTTTTGTCACATCCAATAGAGCATTTCAAACATCTTCCCGAGGCCCCTTTTGGCCTATTGCATCCTCTCCTTTTTACTTTTGCTGTCTATTGTATGATTTTAATTGTACGTGTTTTTATTCACTTCATAAGACGACTCAAAAGAGATTAGTTCGCTATAGGTTGCCAAAACGGTTCCTCGTCTATTTTTGGAAAACCTTCCAGTATTTCATATGGCTGAAATTTTGTTTTATAGGCAAAGGATGCACAGCCCTCCACCCAATAACCAAGATAGATCCAATCAAGTCCCAGATTTCTGGCAAGATTGATCTGTACGAGAAGGGAGTAGATGCCAAGAGAGAGTTTTTCGTAGTCGGGATCGTAGTAAAAATAGATTGCGCTAATGCCATCATCCAGGATATCTATCAGGTCCACCCCTACCAGTTTGTCGTCGCGAAAGTAAAGGACCTCTTTTCCAAAGTCGTGTGCTCCTACCACAAACTCTTCGTAGTATGTCTGGACATCCATCTCGATGTACTTCCAGCCGCTCTTTTTCTCTTTGAACTTGTGGTATTTGTTATAGAGGTCGATATGTTCGTATGTAAGTGATGGTTCGTTGATATAGACTTTTGTATTTCTATTTTTTTTGGCGGCTCGTCGCTGGCTTTTTGATGGTTTGAAGTTTTTTACATCGATTCTAAGATTTTTGCATTCGCTGCAGCCTTGACAGATAGGATGAAAATAGGAGTGCCCGAAGCGTCTCCACCCTCTTTTGATCAAGGCACTTGCCAACTCTTTGGTGGCCTTCGGGATGTAGCGATAAAACATTCTCGTTTTTTTATTCGGCAGATAGGCACACTCATAGTCGAGCGTGCAAAAATCGATGGAATGACACTCTTGCAGTTTATTCATACCAAAATTATAGCGAAGTTAGATAGGAAGAACTCTGATGTTTTGCTCGCCAAGTCTTTCTCGTAACGTGTGTTCTATACCAAATAGGGTTCCCGTTGTCGCACTTGCACAGCCTACACATGCGCCCATATATCGAATATAGACATCGATGAAGTCTCCATTTTCCTTGATATCTATGATTTCAAGGTTTCCGCCATCCATCACCAAAAACTGTCTGATGCCTTCATCTATCGCTTTTTCGATGGCATTCCACTTCTCTTCAAATGGCAACTCTTTAAAACTTGCTGTTTTGTTTTGGGTTGTTTGGTTTTCCATTGCCAATCTCCTAATTAAGATAATTTTTATCCTAATTATACTACTGCACACTTAAATGTAGCGGAATGTGAAAATTTAAATAGAAGTCCTGATTTGTTATACTTTTACCACAAAAGGGAATAGGGATGCTTGGTCACATTTTCACAGAAAAAATTACAAAAGAGCAACTTGATCAACTCTTTAACAATCTTAAATATTCGTTAAGTTCCACTGTAGTGTTGTCAACGCTCATCGGTTTCATGGTATATAGTCATGAAAAGAGTGTAAAGGCGCTTTTTTGGCTTCTTTTCATGCTCTCCTTGTCACTCGTTCGCCTCGTAATCAAGTGGCGCTATGAAAAGGCACCCTCTCCCGACCTGCAGTACTACTTTTCTCTTTTTGTCATCTTTCTTGTTCTAAGTGGAGTGGGATTTGCCTCTTTGATCTATCTCCTGTTTCCAAAAAGTGTTTTCGATCAAATTCTTTTTATTTTCGTTATGGCGGGATTGAGTGCCGGGGCAATCTCATCGCTGCATTATTCCAAAACTGCCGTAATACTTTATCAGGTTTCGCTTATATTGCCTGTAGCTTTCCGTCTTTTTTTTGTTCCGGGATCCATTTATCCTGTTATGGGTTTTGTGCTTCTTTTTTATCTTGTGATGATGATCAATCTGTCGTTGCGGACATATCAAACCTATATAAACACATTGAAACTCAAACTGGCCTATTCGCAAAAACAAAAAGATCTCAGTATCCAATCTCAGCGGTTTTATTATCTTTTTCACAATATTCCTTTAGGAATATTTTTCTATAACAAAGATTTGCGGATTACCGATTGTAATGATTTTTTTGCCCATATGCTTGGTGTTTCGAAAGATGAGTTACTGGGTTTTGATATGAATAGATTGCAGGATAAAAGGATTTTGCCTGTATTGAAAGAACCTTTTTCGAAAAAAAACGGTTGGTATCGGGGATTTTATCACTCTACTCTTTCGCGAAAAGTGTTTTTTGTAGAGCTGTATACCACATATATCCAAATCGATCACCAGATTATAGAAGGCCTTGGTGTAGTGATCGATCTAACCCGTCTCAAAGAGTATCAAGACAAAATTGAAGAGATGGCTTACTATGACGAACTGACAGGACTTGCTAAACGAACCGTTCTATTTGAAAGTATCGACCTGGCCATAAAAAAAGTGAAGCGTGATAAAAAATACAGCATTCTGATCTATATGGATTTGGACAATTTCAAAGAGATTAATGACACATTGGGACACAATATTGGCGATCTTTTTTTAAAAACAATTGCAAAGAGAATACAAGAATATACAAGAGAAGTCGATATTGCTGCACGAATGGGTGGAGACGAATTTGCCATACTGCTCCTAGAGATCTCACAAGATAAGAATAGAGCTTTAATCGAAGGGATGGAGGTGGCTAAACGGTTGGCAAAAGCGATCAGCAAACCGGTTACCATTGAGGATCATACCATTCAAACCACGGTGAGCATAGGTGTCGCTTTAATCGATGAGAAGAGTAAGAATGCCTTTGAGATGATCAAGTTCGCAGACAGCGCCATGTATAAAATCAAACGCTCCAATAAAAACTCTGTCCAGTTTTTCAATGAGGAGATGAAAGGGGAGATAGAACACTTGTATAAAGTGAAATATGATCTTGAAAGAGCGCTGCAAAACAAAGAGTTCATTCTCTATCTTCAGCCGCAATTTGATCAAAAGCGAAATATAGTGGGTGCAGAAGCACTGTTGCGATGGAATCATCCTAAAAGAGGTCTGCTTTATCCCGGGGAATTTCTTTTTGTTGCAGAAGAGTTCGGCATGATGCAGCGTATCAGCGATGAGGTGCTTCGACTAGCAAAAAATATTTTAGTGCGTCTTCCCAAAAAGATGAAAATTGCTGTAAATATATCAGGGAGTGATATTTATAGTGAATATTTTTACAATACTCTTCGATCGCTTTTTGACCATTCTCTTTCCAGATATCTTGATCTTGAAATCACTGAGCAGGTTTTGATTAAAGATGCTTCGAAAGCTATGGAGATCATTTCCCGAATAAAAAAAGAGCTCAAAGTAGAATTCAGTATCGATGATTTCGGGACGGGATACTCCTCTTTGCAGTATCTCAGACAACTCCCGATCGATTTTTTAAAGATTGACAAAAGTTTTATAGATGATATGTTCGTAGACGGTAACGACTATATTATCGTATCTACCATTATCAATATGGCGAAAAACCTAGGACTTAATACGATTGCCGAAGGTGTGGAGACAAAAGAGCAGTTTGAAGAGCTGAAAGATATGGGAGTCGATTGTTTCCAGGGATACTATCTTGCTAAACCAATGCCTTATGAGGAGTTTGAAAAACTCCTTAGAACCTCGTCGTTTGCGGAGCATTGATAAGGCTGAAAAACTCCTCGCGTGTTTTTTGATTGGTTTTAAAGATACCTCGAAGAGCCGAACTGACCGTTGTAGAACATATTTTCTCTACCCCTCGCATCTCCATACACATATGGCGAGCTTGCAAAACCACCCCAACCCCTTTTGGTTCAATCGTCTGCATCAAAGCATCGGCGATCTGTTCCGTCATCTGCTCCTGGATCTGCAGGCGTCTTGCAAAAACGTTGACCATCCTTGGAATTTTGGATAGGCCTACCACTTTTCCATTTGGAATATAGGCAACATGGGCTCGGCCGATAATTGGTAACAGATGGTGTTCACACAAAGAGTAAAATTCGATATCCCGTACCAGAACCATCTCGTCATTGCTCGATTCGAAAAGCGCTTCTCCCAATACCTCTTTTGGGTCTTTATGATATCCTTCTGTAAGATGTAAAAAAGCTTTGTAAACCCGCTGGGGAGTTTTGATCAGACCCTCTCTTTGTGGATCCTCTCCAAGTAGTTGGAGTATCGCTTTGACATGGTTTTCGAACTCTTTTTGGCGATCCATCTGCAGCTCCCAGAAAATTTTGTCAATTGTAGCAAAAAATTTGGTTTGAAGCATTATTTTGATAAAATTAGAGCCAAAAATTTTTTCAAAGGATATCGATGGAGATCAATGCGCAAAAGCTCAATGAAGCGAACGCTACAGTAGAAGCGAAGATTGCAAAGCAAGATGTAGAGAAAAAAGAGGAAAAGATAGCGAAAGAGCTGGCAAAAACGATGAATATTCCTGGATTTCGAAAAGGAAAAGTACCACCAGCGGTCATCAAAAAACGATATGGTGACAAACTGGCACAAGATGCAGAAGCAGAACTTGTCAGAGAAGCCCTAGACCAAGCCCTTGAAGAACTTGGTATCGAAAAAGAGGCAATGCTTGGCGAGCCTAGATTTGCCAAATATGAAAAAGGCGAAGAAGTAATCGAAATGGTTCTTGAAATCGGTGTTCGGCCAAATATCGACATTACCGGATACGAAGAGGTGATTCCGGAGTATGAAGAGCCGCAAGTGAGTGATGAAGAGGTTGAAAAGAGAATCGAAGAGCTTGCCGATGCCATGGCTCAGTTCAAAGAGATCGAAGAGGACAGACCTGCCAAAGAGGGCGATCTCGTAGTGATCGATTTTAAAGGGACTCTTGAAGACGGCAGTGAGATTGAAGGCGGAAGTGCACAAAATTTTGAACTTCGCCTTGGAAGTGGCCAGTTTATCCCAGGGTTTGAAGAGCAGGTCGAGGGAATGAAAAAGGGTGAAACGAAAACGATCGAAGTAACGTTTCCTGAAGATTATCCAAACAAAGAGCTTGCAGGAAAAAAGGCAAATTTTGAAGTGACACTGCATACAATCAAAGAAAAAGAAAAAATTAATATCGATGATGAGCTTGCTAAAAAGATGCTCCAAAAAGAGGATGCGACATTGGATGAGCTCAAAGAAGAGGTGAGAAAGCAGCTTAAAAGTGAAAAGCTTTCCAAACTCTACAACGAAGAGCTCAAACCAAAATTAGTGGAAGCTCTTGTTGAGAAGTTCGAGTTTGATTTGCCCAAGAACATCGTAGATCAAGAGATCGATGTACAACTCAACAACAAAGCGGCACAGATGAGTGAAGAGGAGATCAAAGAGCTTCGAGAGAACAAAGAAAAGCTTGAAGAACTTCGAAAAGAGATCGAACCTGAAGCCCAAAAGAGTGTCAAAGCTACATTCATCGTCGATGCACTGGCAAAAGCGGAAGGTATCAACGTAGCAGATCAAGAAGTCGTACAAACGATCTATTATGAAGCGCTTCAAATGGGACGAAATCCACAAGAGATTTTAAAAGCGTATGAGGAGCAAGGGTTGCTTCCAGCTATCAAAATGGCTATGATCGAAGATAGACTCCTTACGCATCTTTTGAGCAAAAAAAATGAGAAACAAGAGGAAAATGCATGAGCTACTACATTCCTTACGTCATTGAACGAACGGGAAGGGGAGAGAGAAGCTACGATATATACTCCAGACTCTTAAAAGATCGCATCATTATGCTCAGTGGCGAGATCAATGATGCGGTTGCCTCTTCCATCGTGGCTCAGTTGCTTTTTTTGGAAGCGGAAGATCCGGATAAGGATATCTATCTGTATATCAATTCTCCCGGTGGTGTGATCACCAGCGGAATGAGTATCTACGATACCATGAATTACATCAAGCCTGATGTCTCTACTATCTGTATCGGACAGGCTGCCAGCATGGGAGCCTTTTTGCTCAGTTCCGGGACAAAAGGAAAGCGATACGCCCTGCCGCATGCTCGTATCATGATCCACCAGCCTTTAGGCGGTGCTCAAGGGCAGGCAACAGATATAGAGATTCAAGCGAAAGAGATTTTGCGACTCAAAAAGATACTCAATGAGATTTTGGCCGAAAACACTGGTCAATCAGTTAAAAAGATAGCCAAAGATACTGAAAGAGACTTTTTCATGAGCTCCGAAGAAGCAAAAGAGTATGGACTCATCGATCAGGTATTGGAGAAGAGTGCTCGATGATTCGGCAAATCATCACTTATCCTGACAAACGCCTTTTTTTGAGAAGCAAAGAGGTAGAAAACTTCGACGAAGAGCTTCAAACGCTGCTTGATGACATGTATGAGACGATGGTTGCCAAAAACGGCATTGGATTGGCAGCCATCCAGGTAGCCGTACCTCTTCGTGCTCTCATTATCAATCTTCCAGATGAAGAGGGGAAACAGCACAAAGAGGATCTCCTTGAGCTGATCAACCCCGTCATTGTCGAGAAGAAAGGAACCCAGGTTTATACAGAAGGGTGTTTGAGCGTTCCAGACTACTACGATGATGTAGAGCGGGCCGAATGGGTCAAGGTAGAATACCAAGACCGCTACGGAAATAAAAAAACGCTAGAGACAGATGGTCTACTGGCCGTTGCTGTTCAGCATGAGATGGATCATCTTGATGGTCACCTTTTCATCGAAAAACTTCCCTATATGAAGCGAAAAAAGTTTGAAAAAGAGTGGAAGAAGAAGCGTAAAACTGCCAAAAGCGGTGTGAAGGTATAAGGTGAAAAAGATCTTTTGCGCTACCCTCGATGGAGTAGACGCAAAAGTAGTGGAAGTGGAAAGCTCTTTTATCCGAGCCCTTCCTGCTCTTTCTATCGTCGGTCTTGCATCGAGCGCTATACAAGAAGCCAAGGATCGGGTCAAATCGGCTCTGTTATCCAATAATTTCTCTTTCCCTCCCCAAAAATAACGATCAACCTTGCTCCAAGCGATCTCAAAAAGAATGGAAGCCATTTCGATTTGGCCATTGCCCTTGGCATTGCATTGCAAAAAGAAGACATTGACTTTGAAGACTATTTCGTTTTTGGAGAGCTGGGACTTGATGGAGTAGTGAAAGATACGGCGATGATCTTTCCCCTTGTTTTATCTCTTGCCAAAAAGCCTATAAAAGTGGTCGTACCATTGGAGAGCTTGTCAAAAGTGCAAAAGATTCCAAATATCAATATTGTAGCAGTACAAACACTTTCTGAAGCGATTACGTTTTTCAAAACAAAAAAGATGCCTTCGCATCAACCGATTCCCTTCTCTTTTCCCTACCTCGAAGCAGATGGTGAAAAGTACTACTATGATCCTTCCTATCCTCTTGATTTCTCAGAGGTCAAAGGGCAGGAGGTGGCGAAGAGAGCCGCTTTAGTCGCCGCGGCAGGGTGCCACAATCTGCTTATGGAAGGGAGCCCAGGATGTGGTAAGAGCATGATAGCAAAGAGACTTCGTTATATCTTGCCGCCGATGAGTATGCAAGAGATTTTGGAAATGGCCAAAATGGCAGCGTTGGATGGAAAAGAACCGAGTTTTACTCCGCTAAGATCGTACCGGTCGCCGCACCATTCCTCCACAAAAGCCAGTATCTTTGGTGGAGGAAGCAGTGGGGCAAGGCCCGGAGAAGTCGCTATGGCTCACAAAGGGATACTCTTTTTCGATGAATTGCCACACTTTGCAAAATCTGTCCTTGAGGCGTTACGTGAACCCTTGCAGGATCACAAAGTGCTGATCTCGAGAGTACACAGCAAGGTAGAGTATGAAACGACTTTTTTATTTGTTGCAGCGCAAAACCCCTGTCCTTGCGGAAATCTCCTTGATAACGAAAAAGAGTGCAGATGCACGGAACTTGAAATAAAACGCTACAAAAACAGGCTTTCTGAGCCCCTTTTGGATCGAATTGATCTGTATGTGCAGATGGCGCCGATGCGAGCTGATGATAGCGCTACTTATACTTCGCAGCAGATGCATGAAATGGTTTTGCAAGCATTTTTAATGCAAAAAGGGAGAAGGCAAAGAAGGTTGAATGGAAAGCTCAAAGAGCAAGAGATTGAGCGTTATTGTATTTTAGATGATGTAGCAGACTCTATTTTGCAACAAGCAAGAGACAAATTTTCGCTATCCCATCGATCTTTGGCGAATATCAAAAAGGTTGCAAGGACGATTGCCGATTTAGAGCAAAAAGAGATAATCGAAAAACAGCATATTTTAGAGGCTCTCAGTTACAGAAGGCGCACAGTAGCGCCTTGAAAGATTATACTCCAAAAAGAGCGACCGACCACTTGGTTACGAAATAGCCACCGACCATCAGCCAGATTGCAAGAACAAGTGCCAAAGCGACCGGTTTCGCTCCAGCTTGTTTAAATTTCTCTACGCTCGTTTCCATACCTAAAGCTGTCATAGCCATCGTCAGCAAGAAAGTATCCAGTTCATTGATGCCATGAAGTACAGGTTGAAGCGGTTCGATACCTACCAAAAAGGAGTTGATACCAGCCATGACTATAAACCACACAGCGAACCATGGGATGGAAATTTTGAATTTTTTGCTTTCACCTGTCGTTTCAGTAGAAACACTTTTTGATACCAATATACCAAGAATAATAAGGAGAGGTGCGATCATCATAACCCGTGTCATTTTTACAATCACGGCGTTGTTCATCGCTTGTTCACTCACCGCACCACCTGCTGCTACCACTTGTGCCACTTCATGAACCGTTCCACCTACATAGATGCCATATACGCTTGGGTCCATATGAAGGATTCCAGATTTAAAAAGGGCAGGATAGGTAAACATAGCAATCGTCCCAAAAAGAACCACTGTTCCGACGGCGACAGCACTTTTATAAGGTTCTGCTTTTAAAACAGGTTCGGTTGCAAGTACTGCTGCCGCGCCACAAACGCTGGAACCTGAGGCGGTGAGTACTGCGGTATCGCGATCGAGTTTAAACACCTTGACACCCAGCCACCATCCAAGGATAAATGTCGTAGCTAGCATGATGGTTGAGACAGTGAGTCCAGCAAGACCCACTTCTGCAATTTGCTGGAAGGTGATGCGAAAACCGTATAAAACGATGGCAAATCGCAAAAGCTGTTTTGAGCTAAACACGATTCCAGGAATCCACTCTTTTGGAATGTGGCTTCGAAGGGTATTTGCATAGAACATCCCGATGACTATACCGATAATCAAAGGGCTGATAGCGAGCGCTTTGATGAAGCTTACTTGTGAGATTTGGATCGCTGCAATAGTGAATAGTGCAACAAATAGGATACCGTTGAGGGTATATTTGATATTTTCCTTGCTAAATGCCATGTCCTTCCTTTGGATGAAATTTATTTATAATTATAAACATATTTATTTAATAAGCAAAATAAATAAAACACTATATAATATTAAAAAAAATTGAAATAGAGGGCATCATGAGAATAACACTACGGCAAATGGAACTCTTTTTGGAAGTTGCCAAAATGGGACATCTCACACAGGTGGCCAAAAAGTATGGCCTGAGTCAGTCTGCTGTTTCCATGTCACTCAAAGAGCTAGAGTCCATTTTAGGATGCAAACTTTTTGAACGCGTCCAGAAAAAACTAGTGCTCAATGAAAAAGGGAGAATCTTTTTTACCGAAATCGAGCCTCTCATCTACAAATTGAGAGATATCGAACGAGAATTCATGACCAGTGAAAACAAAGGACAACTGATCGTAGGGGCTAGTACAACGATAGCCGATTATATCTTGCCCAATATTGTTTGTGAATATATGGAGCAGTATCCTGAAGTCAAAATCTCCTTGAAAATAGGAAATACCGCTGAAATCAGGGAGATGGTTGAAGGAGGCGATATCGATATAGGGTATATCGAAGGGGAGATCATCTGTCCAAACTGCAATACGACGCCTCTTGGTAAAGATGAACTTGTTGTGGTGACTGGGGACAAAGAACTTGCAGCGAAAAAAGAGCATTTCATCGATACCTTGCTTCAGTATAAATGGGTTCTTCGTGAAGAGGGGAGTGGAACGAAAAGCGAATTTATCAAAAAAATTGGCAAATTTGCATCGGAACTCAATATCTATCTTGAATTGCGCCATACCGAAGCGATCATCAATGTTTTAAAAGAGGTACCACAAAGTCTTAGCTGCGTGAGTAAGCTTGCGGTAAAAGATAGACTGGAGTCCGGAGAACTGTATGAGATCAGTATAAAAGGGTACGATTTTAGCAGGGATTTTTACCAAATTGTCTATAAAAACAAGTATCAAAGCGAACTGTTTAAAAAGTTCTCACTCTATGCAAGAAGCCGATTTGCAGCGAAACTAGGAGAGAGTTATGAAAAATCTCTATGAAAACGTAGGATTTTTGGATCAAAAATGTTACCAGACGTATAACCTTCCCGAAGATATCTTGATGGAGCATGCTGCCGCGGCATTGAGTGAAGCGGTGAAAAAAAGAGTGGATGAGGGTGCGAAAATATTGATCGTAGCTGGTCCCGGAAACAACGGTGGAGATGGTGTAGCATGTGCCAGGCAACTGTTAGGCGAATATGAAGTAGGGCTTTTGATGCCCTATGGGGCAAAAAGCGAGATGTGCAAAAAGCAGCTGGATCGCTTCTTGGCCTGTGGGGGAGAAGTAAGTGATGATATAGATGAAGCTGATATCGTTATCGATGCACTTTTTGGAAGTGGGCTTGCCAAGCCACTCAAAGATGATGCCGTACATCTCATTCATAGACTCAATCAGACGAATGCATTCAAAATAGCCTGCGATATTCCAAGTGGAATAGACATAAAGGGCAATCCTTTGCCTATAGCCTTTGAAGCGGATTTGACGATTACGATGGGAGCATTGAAAGCAGCACTTTTTATGGATCATGCAAAAGATTATGTGGGAGAAGTCGAGGTTGCCGATCTTGGTGTTAGCAAGAAACTCTATGAGAGCGAAAGTCTTTGGAAACTTCTTGAAATGAGTGATCTGCTACCTCCCTATCGAGATCGAAAAGACTCCAATAAAGGAAACTATGGCCATTTAAGTGTCATTGCCGGTGAGAAAGAGGGAGCGGCGATCATGGCGGCACTCTCAGCTCTTCGATTTGGTACCGGTCTTGTAACAGTCGTGACGTATGAAAAAATCCATGTTCCTTATGAGTTGATGCACTCCTCCTCACTACCCCCAAAAACCACCGCTTTGGCTGTTGGTATGGGGCTGGGGCTAGAGTATAGCGATGAGGATTTTGAAAGACTTGTCTTGAATAGAGATCTACCTATCGTGATAGATGCCGATCTTTTCTATAGCCAGAAGATATTGCAACTTCTGCAAAAACCGAAAATCGTTCTTACCCCACACCCAAAAGAGTTCTCCTCTTTGCTCAAAATGTGTGCCATTGCACAGGTGAGTGTCGATGAGATTCAAAAAGATCGCATAGGGTTTGTACAAAAATTTTGCGAAGCCTATCCGGAAGCGGTACTTCTTTTAAAAGGAGCAAATCCGATCATTGCCAAAGGGGATCAGCTCTTTGTAAACCCTCTTGGATCCAATGCGTTGGCAAAAGGGGGAAGTGGTGATGTTCTAACAGGGCTTATAGGTGCACTGCTGGCTCAAGGATATGATCCACTGGATGCTGCAATACAAGGAAGCCTTGCGCATGCCGTTGCAAGTCAAAAAGTAGATGTCGCTAATTACGCTTTGCGACCGTCCGATTTGATTGAGGCAATAGGAGATCTATGAAAAGAATCGTTATTCTCTTTAGTGGTACAGGAAGCAATCTTGAAAATATTATCCAGAAGCTGCATAAAAAAACTCTTTTAGTGGTAAAAGCGATTACCAACAATCCTCATGCTAAAGGAATTGGAAGGGCCAAAAAGTATGGCATCGATGTAGAAGTGATCGATCACAAACTCTTTGGGACACGAGAAGTATTTGATCAAAAACTGGTAGAAGTTATTGAAGAAGTCGATCCGGATCTTGTCGTATTGGCCGGATTTATGAGAATATTGACCCCTGTTTTTACAAACCGTATCAAAAATGCCATCAACATCCATCCCTCTTTGCTTCCCCTTTTTAAAGGAGCAAAAGCGATTGAACAAAGTTATCATTCAGATATGAAGGTAGCCGGTGTAACGGTACACTGGGTCAGCGAAGAGCTTGATAGTGGGGATATTATCGACCAGGCATGTTTTCATAGAGAGAATGAGAGCTTTGAGGAGTTTGAAGAAAAAATCCACGCTCTGGAGCATGAACTCTATCCAAAGGTTATAGAAAAAGTTTTAAAAGAAAAATCCCACCAAAAAGTGTAACGGTTATCAATGTGGTAAATTTTGTTACGCTCCATCCAAGCTCTTTTCCCCCTAGCCAGTATACGATACCAAGCTTTACAAGGGTATTGGTATAACTGGCCAAGACGATGCCCGTTAATGCCGGAATGAGACCTAGACGACTCTCTTTTGCCATTTCGCTCAACGAAAGGGTGATTGCATCCACATCAGTGATGCCTGAAATTACAGAGACAACATAGACGCCTATATCGCCATATCTTGTCTCTACAAAGGCGATAGCACCATAAATGATCCCAAAAAGAAGGCCAAACTTGATTGCTTCAGAGAGTTGCAGAGGATTTTTTTCCAGCTCTTCATTATGGAAAGTCAGTTCAGTCGTCGGCGATGTTTTATAAAGATAATAGACATAGATACTGCCGGCAGTGGCAGTGAGGAGATAGGGGACTGCAACCAGTTTTGCTATATTCCAGTCGATCAAAAGAGCTTCTACAAAAACCCGTATAAACATGAAGGTCCAAGAGATTGCAATCCCTGCTGTATAGATTTTGATGAGGTTCTTTTGTTTTGGGAATATTTCAGATAGCGTGACAGAAACTGCGGTGGAGGAGATCAGACCACCTGCGGCACCTGTTATGAGCACGCCATGTCTTTGTCCCAAAACTTTAATAGCTACATAGCCGACAAAGCTAAGAGCTGATATGATGATGGCCATAACCCAGGTTTTATATGGGTTGAAAAGTTTGTATGGTCCTATCATTTTATCCGGCAGAATAGGCAATATAATAAAGGTCATGACCAGTAAAAGCACGACTGCATTGATATCTGTTGGTGAGATGTGGCGTTCGATCTGTTGCAGTTTCGGTTTGATCTCAAGAAGCACTACCGTAATAACGGCCAAAAAAACAGCATAGTTTTCCAGTCTGTACCATACCATCAGGCCGAAAATGAATGTCAAAATGGCAGCCATTTGTGTGGTGATGCCTATCTTTTTAAAAATCTGGACCTTGAAATAGTAGGTTAGGGCTATAAAAAGACCAAAGAGGAGAAATGAAAGTAGGATAAATCCATGAACTTTCATCTCTATCCAGCCACTTAAAAACCCTCCAAGAGCTATCAGTGCAAAGGTCCTGGTTCCCATAAACACATGATCATTTTTAAGAATGTAGGTGAGGGATCTTTGCAGCCCTATCATAACACCGATGGCCAAAGCTATAGATATCAGTTTCACAAGATCGTAGTCCATGGTCTCCTCTTTTTAAACCGACGGTTTAAACCATTTATACAATTCTACAACAATACAGATCACAATCGCCTTCGTAAAAATAGATTCCTTAGGGTGATGCGTGTACATTTGTACTCTTTGCTTTTTGATATGGAGCCTTTGCTATTGACAAAGACCGACCTGTTTTTTTGTGCCTATGTACCTATGTAGTTGTTTTTAACCACTCCTGCCAATGCCCCTTTCCATTTCGAAGCCAAAAAGGAGAATATAAGGGGAACGATAAGTGTTGAAATACTGGAAGCGGCTACGAGAGCTGTAAAAAGATGGGTGTCGATGATCTTCGCATCAAAAAGCAACTTGGCAACAATTATTTCAGTAGTGAGCCTTACATTGAGTCCTATCCCGATAGCTATTGCTTCTTTGAAGGTAAGTTTTTTCATAAAAGCCATAAGAAGAATGCCTAATAATTTTCCTATAAAAGCGGCCAAAAAAAGTAATATTGCAAGCTGTGGAGCTTTGATGAGACCTTCTAGATCTACGCTCATCCCTATCCAAAGAAAAAAAAGAATTCCAAAAAAACCGTAACTTACCGCTTTGACAGCTTGTATTGCATTTTCACCTATATCACCTGCTTTGTTCAATATTGGGCGGATGATGATACCAGCGACAATCGCACCTATGACAAGACCAAGATCGCTATACTCGGCAAAACCACCAAATACCAAAAGAGTGAGTATCATTAAAACGATACGGTTGACGACTGTCGTCTGTGTCCATTTTGCCAGAAGCGATAAAATATATTTCCTGGCGATGAAGGCTGCTGTAATGAAAAGGAGAGCATCGAGCAAAATTTCCATGACCTCTTGCGATTTGTTTTGTGCCATCCCTGTTTCCATTCCGATCAATACAGAGACAAAGGCGACTAAAAATACCTCTATGACATCATCAAGGACTCCGGCTCCAACGATATAGTTGCCTACTTTTGTTCTGAGAAGGTTGAACTCATCCAAAATAGGAACTATCACAGCTTCGGCAGTCGGCATGCCTGTAAGACCAATGACAAAAGCGATGAGCCATCCATAGCCTAGATAAAGAATAATCCCCATACCTATCAAAAAAGGAAAGAGGGTATTGAGTAGGGTTGCGAGAATGATATCGCCGCTTTGACTCTTCATCTCCTTCATATCAATCTGCAACCCTATGAAAAAGAGCAAAAAAAGTACACCAAAATCTGCAAGAAGCGTTAAAATATAGCCATATAGTCCAGATTGCACTACTGTTCCCATTGGAGTATAATGGATACCCATACCTACGAAAAGGGCAGCCAAAATCCCTGGAATTTTGAACTTTTCCAAAAAGCCCGATAAAAAATAGGTAAGACCAAACAATAGTGCCAACAAAAGAAGAAATTGGCCTAAAAACTGTTCGTTCATACAATGATTGTAACTTTTTATAGATAAATGAAAGCTTTTTGACAATCATGTCAGTTTGAAGTAGAATAAGACAAAATCTATCCTATTAGGAGTGCAAATGGCTGATATCTTGAAAATTGGAAAGTATGAGTTCACCAGTAGACTGATCGTAGGAAGCGGAAAATATCCAGATTTCAAAACAACGTACGATGCCACTATTGCCAGTGGAGCTCAGATGATCACTGTTGCGGTAAGACGAGTCAATATCACCGATCCAAATAAAGAGAATTTGATGGACTATTTCAAAGATAGTGACGTGCAGCTTTTGCCAAACAGTGCAGGGTGTACGACAGCCGAAGAAGCGATTACGCTATTTCGAATGGTTCGTGAAGCAACGGGCATCGATATCATTAAACTGGAGATCATAGGCGATACCGAAAAAACACTCTATCCCGATGTGATTGAAACCATCAAAGCGTGTGAAGTACTAGCCAATGATGGATTTACTGTCATGGCGTATACCAATGACGATCCGATCACGGCGAAAAAACTTGAAAATGCCGGAGCTGCAGCAGTTATGCCACTGGCAGCTCCTATTGGAAGTGGACTTGGTATCCAAAATAGATACAATGTGGTTTTTGTCAAAGAGGCTGTCAATGTCCCGGTAATTGTTGATGCAGGAGTAGGGTGCGCTAGTGATGCGGCGATCGCGATGGAATTAGGAGCTGATGGAGTTCTGACAAACACGGCAATCGCTCAGGCAAAAAATCCGATTCAAATGGCTGAAGCGATGAAGTATGCGGTGATAGCGGGTCGCATGAGCTATCTAGCGGGAAGAATTCCAAAAAAACCGTATGCAACAGCTTCCAGTCCGAGTGAGGGGATGATACAATTTTAAATTATACTTGATCTATTAAGGCTTCGTAATGGATGGATGGCGTTATGTAATAGAAGATATTCTAGTCTTTTTGAAAAAAGAGATGAACGCCATCCTTATGCTTCTTTTTGTCTTTGTTGTAGGGACTATAGGATATGGTAAGATTGATGGATGGCAACATAGCCCTATAGATTACCTTTATATGACTTTTATAACGGTATCTACTATAGGCTATGGCGAAATCGTTCATATAGATACCGTTGAAGGCCGCATTTTTACTATTGTCATATCGATATTGGGAATCGGTCTTTTTGGATATATTTTCTCCAAATTGACCGCATATCTTTTTGATAGAGAGTTGCATGAAAAGTGGAAAAGAAGAAAAATGATAGAAAATATTAAAAATCTCAAAGATCACGCGATAGTTTGCGAAGGTTTTCAAGGCTATACCCCTTATGTCATTGATGAGCTACGTAAGAGTAAAATTCCTTTCGTTGTAATCGGGGAAAATGAAAAGGCGGTAGAAAAATTTATCTCTCGATTTGGAGAGATGTATCATTTAGTAGATTCTTGTATCGAAGATGAGGCTCTTTTGAGAGCTAACATAAGAAAAGCGAAGTATCTTTTTGCGCTTTCTCATGATGACAATATCAATCTTCTTGCTTCTGTCTCCGCTAAATTTTTAAAACCTGAAATTAAAATAGTTGCAAGATGCAAAAATCATGAATTTATCCGAAAATGCAAACATATTGGAGTCGATTTTGCAATTTCACCAGAGTATCTTGGTGGCAAATTATTGGCTTATGAGGCGATACGGCCAACAGTCGCTCACTTCTTGGAAGATATGTTTGAAAAAAAGATCATTCATGAAGGGATCGGTTTTGATGAGGTGATCGTTACTTCCAAATGGCATGGAAAACGTCTTTTAGATCTCCCTTTGCGAAATCTATCACAAGTTCTTATTATTGCATTGAAAAGAAAAAAGGAGACGCTGTACAATCCTAAACGAGAAATGAAAATGCAAGAAAATGATATATTGATCGTTTCTGGCTCTTTAGAAGAGATCAGGAAATTGAAAGAACTTATGACTTCTTAAATCCACCTAGTTAATTTTAAATAACGGCATCTATTTCAATATAAGCATAATTATTATATAATTATAGTTTATTTCATATGTAAAGGAACACTACTATGGCCTTGGAAAATTTGACATCCCAAAACTTCAACGAAAAGGTTGCATCACATGATATTGTGATTCTTGACTTTTGGGCACCTTGGTGTGGTCCCTGTAAAGAGTTTGGTCCAATTTTCGAAAAAGTCTCCCAAAAACATCCGGAAATACTTTTTGGAAAGATCAACACGGAAGAAGAAAGAGATTTGGCAGCTCATTTCAACATCACTTCCATTCCAACCGTTGCTATCATTAGAGAAGGTATCGTACTGTTTATGCAGCCAGGACTCTTACCCGAAGAGGCTTTGGAAGATCTTATCCGTCAAGTTAAAGAGCTTGATATGGATAAGGTACGAGAAGAGATTGCACAGCAAGAGCAAAATGGATAAGGCAACGCCTTATCCCAATGATCATATTTTTACAATGCCCAAGAGATTGAGCATCATAAAAACAAGGGCGACCGGAGCGATGTAGCGGATACTGAATAACCAAACAGAGTAGAGTTTTCCAGTGAGTTCTCCCGGTTTTTGTAGATGAGTCTGTACTTGCGTTTTGGGAAGGACATATCCAACAAAGATAACGATTGCAAATCCACCGAGCGGCAGAAGTATCGAGTCTGTTGTAAACTCTAAAATGTCAAAAAGCGGTTTGCCCCCAATACTAAAAACTTTTCCCCAACTGTTTGTAAATGAAAGAAGTGCCGCTATCCCGATGAGCCAATAGATAATACTCGTAATCACGACAGCTTTTGTTCGTGTCACATTAAATCTATCGATGAGATACTGCACCACTGGTTCTACAAGGCTCACTGCTGATGTTAGGCCCGCAAAAGCCAAGGCAAGAAAGAAGAGAAGGGCGAAAAATATACCCAAAGTTCCAAAGTTGTTCAAAATTGTTGGTAAAGATATGAAAACAAGGCCAGGTCCCTGTCCAGGTTTGGCGCCAAATTGAAACAAAAAGCTAAAAATTACAAGTCCTGCCACGAGTGCAATGAGCGTATCCATAAATGTAACGATAAATGCCGTTTTTGTAATGTTCGCATCTTTTGGCAAAGAGGCAGCATAGGTCATGATAGCACCCATACCGAGAGAAAGAGTGAAAAAAGAGTGTCCAATGGCACGGATAAAAGCTTCAGAGTTCAACTTGTCCCATTTTGGTTCGAACATAAAGGCCAAAGCCTTGGAAAAACCTTCCAACGAAGAAGCATAGGCTAAAAGACCAAAAAGTATGATCATGAGTGCGGGCATCAAGATGAGGTTGACTTTTTCGATGCCGCCTTTTATTCCTCTATGGACCACATATCCGACGATAATAACAGAGACGGTATGGAAAAATATTTGCGCCAAGATCTCATTCCCTACTAAATCGGAAAAGATATTTTTTGCAGTCTGAGTATCGGATGGCAGACCTTGCAGAAGTACATAGAAAAGATAATAGAGAATCCAACCTATAACGACTGAGTAGAATGTCATGATGATAACACCGTTAAAACCCATGAAGCCGGCATATTTCCACCATTTTTTATTAGGTGGCGCCAACTCTTCAAAAGAGCTGACCGTATCTTTTTTTCCAAGTGCACCTATGAGCATCTCGGCAATCATGACAGAAAATCCTATGAAAGCGATCGTTACGAGATAGACAAGGACAAACGCACCTCCACCATATTCACCCGTCATATAGGGGAATTTCCATATATTACCTAGGCCCACAGCACTTCCCGCCGCAGCCATAATAAACCCGATCTTGCTAAATTTTTGTATTTTCAAGATCTCTCCTGTAATTTTGTTTTCGATATTATAGCAATCATTATAAAGAGTGGGGCACCTATTTTTTGAGATCGAATGACTGCAAGATAAAAAAGGATGGTTTTTTTTCCCCATCTGCTTCAATGACACCCCAATGTTTTTCTGCTTCACCAAAGTAACCTGTATGGGTTGGAACGTCCACAAGATTGAACCAGCCAAATCCTAAAAAGTGTTGCATTGTTGGAAAAATATGACGCCATTTTCTTAAAACATCACTTTGTAGCTTGCTATCATGATAACTTGATATTGCCAGATAGGCCAAAAGGGTTGGTTTGTGATATTTTTGGTATAAAAAGCTGGCAAAGGCTTTGATCCGTTGAGGTGTTAGCAAAATCTCTTTTTTGCTATTTCGTGTCAGTGCTCGCATCTCTTGAAAAGCGATGAAATCTGCCACTTTTGCACTAAAGTGTAAAGAGTTTTCAAAAGTGTTCCAGTTTTGTAGGTCTTTGATTGTTTTATAGTCACCGAAATCTCCAACACATGGCCCTACAAGAGCATCTTTGACATGTTGCTTTATTTTGATGATGGAAATGGTGTTTAATAGATCAAAATCTGTATTGTTGCTCATTCCGTTTTCGTTGTATTCTGGATTGAGGACAACAATTTTTTTCCCTTTGATTTTTTGAAGGTAGCGAATAAAACGCTGGAGAGTATAAAGGTATCGTTTTTGATGTTTTTTCACATAGTCGGGACTGATTAAATCTCCAAAATAGTAAAAGATAAAAAGTGGCACATACCCTTTTTTTATCATTTTTGTAACCGTTTTTGCCGGATACCAATCCTCTTGCCAATCGTGAGTAATCCAAAGCGTAACACTATTGACATTTGGCATCTGCTTTTGTAAAAAAGTGCTCACTTCTTTTGGATGTTTGCAAGAGGCTTTATAAGCAATTGTATTTTTTTTATAACATACTTCGAACTCTCCTACGCTTATAATCGATGCGTAAGCCATCAATGAACTTATCAAGAGTAAAACGAGTTTCATAGACTATCTCCCAGCGAACGTTGTACGATCCAGTAACACGCTATGATCATAGCACTCAATGAAATAAAACGAAATAGGACTTTGTGTGATCGAATCAACCACAGGAAAGGTAATAGGGCCAAAATGACAAGGAATTGACCGATTTCGATGCCAATATTAAAACTCGCTACACTCATTATAAAATTTTTCATACTCAGATGAAGGTCTTGCATAGCGCCTGCAAAACCAAAACCGTGGATCAAGCCAAATCCAAATGCCAGCAATCCCTCTCGTTGCACAAGAGGATATAAATTGTTGAGTGCCGTTAAGAGGATGGTTATGGCGATAAGGACTTCTATAAGACGAGGAGGTGGAGTGAGAATATGCAAAGCGTTCAGGAATAGCGTGATTGAATGGGCGATACTAAAAAGAGTGGCAATGGCAAAAATTTTCAGGAAAGCTTTGAAGAAGGAGCGTTCTTTGAAAATGATAGGGATGATCAACAAGAGTAGAAAAAGAAGATGATCGGTCCCTTGAAAAATATGACGGATCCCCTCTTTCAAAAAGGTTGCAAAATGGGTCTGCGGAGTAAATGTTTGAATAGTATATGTTCTCTTTTTTGGTGAAAAGATAAGCAGATCGATTTTGTTATGGTCAGTGATTTTGCACACACCCTGTTGTGTAGGATCTTGATCAAAAAAGAGATCGAAAGTAATTTTGCGCTTATGGAGTGGTTTACAAAGGAGTTTATAGTAGGCATTGATGACCACTTCGTTATGAATCTCTACTTTTTGAGGGATCAGGGTACATCCTTGAATGTGCAAATGGTTTGCAACGGCACTGTGGGTTTTGTCAATATTGTGGATATTGAAAATGACAAAGCGTAGATGTGCTCTGTTTTGATCAAAATCGAGCCATATTTTCGTGATATTGAGCGGATGGGCCAAGAGCCACATAGGAAGAAGAAGCAGTAGTACTCTCATTGGTAATCAAAGATAATATTGAGTGTTGATTTTGGCATCAGTTTAGAAACCTCAATATCCATATATTTTTCTTTTTTGTTGTTGGAGACTGTTTTGGTTCGAATACCTATAATTTCAGCTGTCGGATGGGAAAGGAGAGTGATATTGGGATAGTAGATACGAAAGCGAAAATGGTGAACTTGTTTATCATTTTTATTAGTGATTTGAACAAAGATCTTATTGACCGAGTAGTTTGTTGTGATTTGAATGTTTTTTAGCTCTTTTGCAGTG
The DNA here is from genome assembly GCF_000010325.1 of Nitratiruptor sp. SB155-2. Taxonomy (GTDB): domain Bacteria; phylum Campylobacterota; class Campylobacteria; order Campylobacterales; family Nitratiruptoraceae; genus Nitratiruptor. The sequence goes on from NC_009662.1 coordinate 172,068, forward strand.
AGGGCAATCTCTTTTCCCATTAGCGGAGTAATATCTGGGTGTTGATTGAGATAATCAAAATATTTTGAAAGTATCTCAATATTGCTGCCGTAAGTCAGCAGATGGGTATGTACACTGAGTGTATAGAGAATATTCAATCTTGTTAAAAACTCCGTCTCTTTGATAATTTGTTCTAAAATTTTCTCTTTGTTCCAGTCAAGATTGATAATGTATTCATAATCATCCGTTCCATGTCGGGGAAGAGTAATGAGGCCTGGATACTCCTGTTGTGGATAGATGTATGTTTTGTGTTTTTCCATCGTATAAATATATCCAGAATTTATAAGAATCTTGGTCATATTGTCGTCGATCTCTTCTCTAGGAGGCCTGAAACCGACCACTTTGGTATTCGTGATTTTTTCTAATAGCAGTTTTGATCCCAAAATCTCTCGCTCCATATTTTTGAGCGGTGTGCCTATGATTTTTGTATGGGAATAGCTGTGCGAACCTATTTCAAGATAGGGGTTTTGTGCCGCATCGGCTGTGATTTTGGGATATTTCTCAGCAAGATATCCGACACAAAAGGCGGTGACATGAATCTTTTTTTGATTGGCAAGTTGAGAAAAGTGTTCAAGATTTTGGTATTGGTATTCTGTATCTTCTGAAATAAAGACAACTTTTTGCTTGTCAAGATATGGATAAGGAGTGACTGTTACAGGTTCTTTCAAAAAATGCAAAGCGTTTTTGACAAAATAGGAAAACATGTTGAAACTATTATCAGTAAGCGTATAGGAAGGAAAAGAGAAATAGATCCATGTTCCTTTTTTGTAAGTGCCGTGCCACTCGACTCCTGCATCAAAAAAATCGAGCTGTTTTCCTTCCAAAACTGGAGTGGAGTTTGCATTCCAATTGGACATAACGGCGTCGGGAATCTGATTGGAATGAAAGAGAGGGACATTATCATATAAAATATAATCGAAGGTTTTTGCTTTTTGGAAATCACCAGCTACCGGACTAAGGAGTTTTGGCGTGATAAACAGATCTGTTTTATGCTTCACTTCCATCAAAGCTCGAAGGCCGGTAATAGTATGTATGAGATGATCCCCTTGATATTTACCATCTTGAAAATAGCCAAAATGGTAGTTAAAAAGAAGTCTTCCCCCTTGTTCCAAAAAGGATAGAAGCTCTTTTTTCGTTTTGGAAGCGAGGTTGATAGTATCAAGAGCAATGAGTACATCTCCTCGATGTAAAGACGGGATTTTGGTTTCATTGATTACTTGATAAGAGATGCCTGCATCTGTGAGGTATTTTTGGACGAGTTTCATTCTCTCTATATAGGTTTGACTATCGAATCCTCGTCTATTTAAAAAATCGATCGTTTTGTCGGATATTAAAAAATAGACTTTTGCATTTTTGGGTAGAGTGGAGAGATACCGATTGAATAGATGTGAATAGTTTGGAACGAGCGAATGAAAGAGTACAGCGATAAAAAAAAGAAAAAGAGCAACAGCAAAAATCAGATCGAGAGGATATCTATTCGAAAAAGATATATGTGCTTTGTTCATTATTCAATACCTCATCGTATGTCAGTCTCTTTTGTGCCAAATTGCGTTTTTTCTCTCTAGCTTTATATAGAAAGTAGGCGATGATACCAAATGATATCGTAATAATACTGATGATGAGGATAAGCATCGACAAAAAACCGACAAGATTCATAAATGCCCCTTTCTTTCCAATTTGCCCCAACTCATTTGAATACCCATAAACTCTTCTATACTAGCAAATATTTTAGCCAAATTGATCGTTTCGATAAAAAAGATACGATAATAGACCGCATAAAAGACAAGTCCAAGTTTTTCTCCTGTTAGGAGTATACAGTAGAGCGCTCCTGCAACGTCTAGTATGGTAAAAATACTCCACCAGTAAAAAATAAAAATACTCATACCAGAAGTGACTGCCCAGTAAAGTACGAAAATATTGACCCATATATCGGCAAAAGGCCAGAAGAGAGATTCGAACAGCATATACCACATGACCATGCTTGCGGTGGTGTTTTCTTTGAAATTCCATAAAAGATTGCGGTGTTTTCGAATAGCCTGTAAAATTCCCCTTGTCCATCGGTAGCGCTGTTTGATGAGATCCAAAAGATTTTCCGGTGCTTCTGTGTATGCTACGGCTTCAGGCTCAAAATCGATCTTATAGCCTTTTGCTATTAGTTTCAAGGTTACATCGCAATCTTCAGCAAAAGTGTCATGATCATACAGTCCCACATTATATAGAGCATTTTTTCGAAACATTCCGACGGGTCCCGGGATGATATTGACAGCTTTTAAAAAAGCCTGGCCGTTACGAACCATATTGAGTCCTTCAATATACTCAAGCGCTTGCAGTTTGGTGATAAGATTGACTTGATTACTTACATATACACTCCCCGCGACAGCTGCGATATCAGGATCTTCAAAATGACGTGCTAAAAGGAGTATGGCGTTTTGCGATATTTTTGAATCTGCATCCATAACAAATATAAGCTCGCCGGTTGAGCGCTCTATTCCATAATTGATCGCTTTGGATTTTCCTTCATTTTTTTTACGAAATACCCGAATCTCTTTGCAAAATTCATTGTGTTCAAACTGTTTTGCTTTAAAATAGGTCTCGTCACTGCTGCCATCATCCACAACTATTATCTCCAAATTGGGATAGTTTTGTGTCAACAAAGAGGAGATGGAAGTGGCGATTGTTTTTGCTTCGTTATAGGCAGGCACGATAACACTGACCTTAGGATACCGCTGTTTTGGATCGATTTGATAGGTCTCTTCGGCACTTCTTTGGATTGTACGGAAAATGGAGAAAAAGAGCAGCAGCATATAGCGAAAAATGACAAGAGAAGTAAATCCAAGAATGATGCCATAGCCGATTTTTATAAACATAGAGTTAAAGAGTATGTAATATTGATAAAACGAATATAAGATGATGCCCAGTGTAACAATCAAAAAAAGGCTCAATAAAATAATAAATACGGTTTTTACCATGATACCCCCATCTCTAAACGGCACTCGATACTTTTGTAGTTACTGCCTTGATTGTTAGATGAAGCGTTACTCCAGTTGCATCGTGCATTCATATTTTTGTAGCGATATTCCAAAAGATAACTGTATAAAGAGTTTTTTTCCCAAAAACTGTATCCTTTGGCAATTTCTATGCGTATTTGAGATTGTTTAGGCAGTTGCACATAGGAGCGCAGCGCCAAAAGAGTGCTGTCTGTTTTTTGGGGAGAGTAGTAGCACTTGTTTGGCGTAGTGTTGAACTGATACCATCCATTCATATCCAGAACAAAAAGAATATTTTTGTATTTTCTAGCATAATACTCCCAATCGAACTGCGGTGTAAAAGCGCTGTTTTTTTTCATCTTTTCATAAGCTAGCGAATACCATAAACCTCTAAAAGGCGAAAGTTGGAGATAGTGTGATAGCGCAATACGGTTATTCATCTCTTTTGCCGAACATTTTGTCTGTTTTGAATAAATAAGATTTTTTCTTTGCAAAGAGAGAGTGAAATTATCATATTGGTACTCAAAATCAAATCCAATACTTTTTTCCTTTTGATCATATAAGAGTAAGCCTTTGATGTTGTTGTACCATAGTCTTAATCCACCATAGGAAGTTTCGAGTTCCTTGTTGAGATATGCCTGGCTGAATATTGTCCATAATCTTTCTTTTTTTAGTATAAGCGTACTGGTTGTAAAATGGGTGCCTTGATTGTCATTGAGCATATAAAAACGATATTGCAATGCATTGTTTTTTGGTATTTTGTTATCTGCTTGCCGCTTCTGTTTGTCCTGTTGAAGAAGTATGGAAACTTTCTTTGCTTTTTGCAGATAGGTTGTATTGAGTACCTCTACCTCTTTCATCGGTACCTTTTTAAGGCCTGGCGCTATCTGAGGTTGAGCGTTTTTTTTTTATAGGTTTGGATAAGTTGATCAAGGTCTGTTTCTCTGTTCTGTAGCTGCTTATTGAGAATATTTAGATTTTGTTTGACAAAAAAGAGAAGCGAAGAGGGCTCCTTTTGTGGTGTATATGTTCCTTTTTCCCATTTTTCGGCAACGATGAGGCATTGTTTATTTTTGCATCGAAGGGTGAGTGTTTTATATCCTTTATCCTCTTTATTGGATGAGGTATACTCTTGAAAAAACCGAATGGTGTAGAGGTTGCCTTTATGGCTTACCAAGCGGGGCTCATAGAGGTGTACCTGTATAAACTTAGCCTGTTGGAAAATGTGCCGTTTTTTTGCAAGCCATTGAGAAGAAAAAGAGTGTGGGTCATAAAACGTTTTATATTTTTTTATATCCCTGTTTTCCCATGCTTTTTTCCATTCTTGGATAAATTGCTTTATGAAATCGGGCACCTCTCGGAAAGATCGCAATAGGCTTTCATACTCTTTTTTTGCCTTTTTCAGTTTCCCCATTTTTTGTAAATTAAAAGCGTAATGGTAATGAACAAGAGGATCTTTTTTATGAAGAAGATGAAAAAATTCGCCGGCCGCTTTGGCATACTCTTTGGCATACTCCAAGGCAAAAGCGTATCGCTCTCTTGCGTTGTCATCTTTTGGCATTAAAAAAAGATATGCTTTATAGTAGTCGATGGCATCCTGATAGAGTCCATTGAAATATGCTCTATCAGCATACACCAACAGTGTCTGTGCTCTGCTTTTTGTTTGATCTAAAATAAGATAACGAGGGTTGATTTTTAAAATTTGGGCTTTAAGCGCCAAAGCTTTTTGAAAACGGGGCTCTTGCTGTAAAATCTCTTGCAAAACGTTGAGCGCTTCTTGGTTGAACCCAAAATAGAAATAGTTCTTTGCCAAAAGCAGTTTGGCTTGAGGTGTATTTTTCTTGTTTGCCCAGTACTCCAGCAGACTAAATCCTTTATAAAACTCTTTTTGCTCTAGATAGAGTCTTGCAAGAAGAGGATAAAGTTCGAGTGCATCGGGGTGTTTTTCTATATATGTTTGCAAAAGCTTTATCGATTTTTGGGGATTTTTCTTGGCATACAGCGTTGCTAGTTTTCCTACAGAGACGCTATCTTGTTTGGTAGCAAAATTCTTTTGGTACGATGCAAGAAGGGTATCGATATTACCTGTGAGGATATTATACTCTTTTTGAATAGTTGTATTGTTTGGGTATTGTTTGAGTAGTTTTTTATATATTTTGCGCGCCCTCTCTTTTTGATTGTTTTGTGCGTAGAGTTTTGCCAATAGGTGATCTCTTTGGAAAGAGGAGGGGGAGTTTTGTAAAAGAGATATCGCTTTTTGAGGCTCTCCTTGCCAGCTATAGACGTTTGCTAACAGTTCTAAAGCTTTCTGGTCGCTTCGGTATTTTTTGAGATGGATTTGTAAAAGATGGATAGCTTTATCGATTTTTCCGTTATCATAGAGCGTCCAAAAGAGTGGAGAGAGGCTATCCCAGGAGGGATGGAGCTGGTATTGTTTTTGCAAATAACTGATACTTTCTTGCAACAGTTTTTGATATGTGGCCCGCTCTTTGGATGTGGCTTCGCCTCTTTTTTCTAAACTGTCCAAAACTTTTTTATATCCGCTCACATCACCTGTTTTTTCATAAAGCGCAAGGAGTTTTTGTGCATCGATTTTGTCTGTTTGGTAGAGCCTTTCATAGATTGCAAGTGCTTTTTTGTACTCCTTCATTCCTTCATAAAGATGTGCCAGCAGAAGCTCTTTTTGTGGTGAATTTGGAAGTGTGTTGAGGAGTTGCAGCGCTTGTTTATAATGATGCGTTGCCACTAAAGCTTTGGCAAGTTTGCGTTTTGCTTGTAATGAAAGCTGTTTTTGCATAAAGGGATAAATTTTGATCAAAACATTATTGTCCTCAACATGAGTAACAATGGCTTCATCGCTGCCATATTTTGTATGGAGTTGACGGTATAGCTCTTGTGCCGCAATTTTTTTAAGATACGATTGTGCTATGCTGTTTTGCTTTATGGATTGAAAGATCTCTTTTGCTTTATGAAGCTTGTCATGTGCAAAATAGTATTTTCCAAGTAAAATTTTGAGATTTTGATCCTCAGGATGTTTTGTTATTTCGGCCTCTAACGCTTTTGAATCTATAGTGATGGAGGAAGCGAACAGATAGAGCGGCACTATAACAAGCAAGAATTTAAGCACGGATATCCTTTACATCCAGTTCATACGCTTCTTTTATGAAAACTATTTCAAAATTATCAAATTTTTTGAGCACATTGTCAATGTGTATTTTTCGTATATGCAAAAACGCTATATACAGGTTTTGATTGTCTTGGAAAAAAATATCGTTGTTTCGAATTTTTGCACTGATTGCTTGAGGACTTTTGGTTTTCATATGAACAAGAGTAAAAAATATGCCCTGTTTTTGATAGGAGGTGAGTACATTTTGAAATTTTTTATACTCATATACCTCTTTGGCATTAGGCAGCTGTTCGATCAATGTTGAATAAAAATAGTTTCCAAGAGCCTGCTCCATTGCCATAATATACTCTTTAAAAATAAAGTTCTTGGGCAAGATTTCGTAGCATCCCTCTTTTTTGGCGATCATGCGATCTTCATAGCGGACAAAATTTTTGTTGAGAATGAAGATTAGGTTTGAAGCAAGGTGGTGTTTGCGAATGGTTTGACAAATATTTGTATCGAATGTCTCCTCTTTTGGATTGTAGATTAAAAGGGCCGGGTTGTCTAAAATCTTTTCTAACAGATAGGTTACTGAGTCGGTTACAAAAAGTTTATAAGAAGAGGAATGAAAAAGATATCGATGCAACATTTCAATCTCTTTGTTGCTGGTAATGAGCACAATTTCATTGGAAGTGGCTGCGGTAGTGGCAATATGTGGCGTCTTTTCACGAAACGGGAGAAGACGCAATGTCTCTTTTTCTAAAATGAAGCGATACTTTCTGGTATTGCTTGGAAGAAGGGAGTTTTTGATTGTAACGATTCTGTTGTTTTCTGTTGCTTCTATGAAAAAAGTGATATCGGAGAAGTTTTCGATGCTATCGCTTATCTCTTTGGCGCTGCTATCGTATGTATATAGAACTTTTTTGTTCTCTTTTTGGAAAAAGGATGCTATCTCTTCTATAAACAGTTTGATGTCCTCTTTGCTAAAATGTTCCAGTAAAAGTTCGGTTTTGTGAAGAATGATGAGGGAGGCATCGCTTTGTTGGCAGGCGCGTTTGATATCTTCGATAAAAAAGTCGATTCCATATTTAAATTTGAAAAGATTGATATCTTTTTTGGCATGCAGTGTCTGCATGTGCGAAAAAGCTTTGTCCAATACCGGAAGATGCAATGACTTCAAAATGGTCGCTCTTTTTTGAAAAAGAGATTTTTCAAGCGCACTGATGAGTAAAATATTGGATGATGGCAGGATCTCTTGCGTTAAAAAGAGTGCAAAAGTAAGTTTGCCTATTTTCTTTTTTCCCTCTATGGCGATGATATTTGATTGAGATAAAATTTCGTGCAATTGCATAAAGTTCCTCTATTTCATTGTTAATGAATCAAACAAAACTTTTGCGCATCCGTCTCCTTGCAGATAGACACCTGCTTTGAAGTAGTTCCAAAAACCGTTCCAGTAGCTTACATCTTTGTCGATTTTGAGCATGTGGTTTATGTAGATTTTCATACGAGATCGCTTCACCTCTATAGAAACATCGAAAAAACTGTTTGGTCTCTTTCCGAGATCGATCTTTTCATATCGCTGTTTGTCAGGATCTGCACTGAGTCGGATCACTGCCCAAAGATGATCATGTTTGTTATGTTGTTCTTTCCACCATGTCAGTCTCAAAAGAGGCTTATTAATAATTTTCCCATTGTCTCCTGCTCTATGGGAGTCTGCATGTATTTGTAAAAATGTAAACTCCTTTTTTTGATCAAGAGGAAAAAGATAGACTCTTGCACGGATTATTTTAGGAACTTTCGTCTCTACTCTCCACTCCTCTTTGAATCTTAGTTCGCTGCGATGTTTTTTCCCGCACATGAAAAAGGTCATAAATCTCGCATCTTGGAGATAAAAGTAGCGATTTGCAAAATACTGAAACTGCCCATATGGAACACTCCATCTTGGGTCAAAATGGCTTTTAGGAGCTTGCAGTTTTGCATGGTTTAAAACATGCCTAAATTTTTGTATAGCGTAGGGCGCATCGTGGGCAAAAAGGGATATGCAGACAGCTGATAATATCCAAAGTGCTCGCAAAACTTTTAGTTGGTGCATCGAGGATACCTTTTTGCTTTTTCGTAGATTCGCTTGATTGTTTTGGAATCGTTGATAAAACGCATCAGATCATATGTCAGTTTTCCGCTGGAAGGCGTATTGCACAGATGTGCTCTAAAAGCATACAAAAGAGCCTTTTTACGAGACTTTTTGGCAATGGATGCGGCGTATTGCAACAGGAGTCTACCATTGTCGGTTAGTGGTCCTTGATGCAAATAGTAGTTTTTCCCTGTAATTTTATAAAGAAGCACTTTTGCCTTTGGATTGCGCAGATCGCTCAAGAGAAGCTCTTTGGCTTTCTTGATTGCTCCTTTTTTGACAAGAAACTGCGCGTACAGTACTTTTGCATTTTTGGCATGTGCAGAGATCGCTTTGAGATACATATTTTCTATAATATTGTCGTATCTATGATCGATATTGATTTTTTCGTAAAGGGAGGCTATGTTTATATATCCGTTGCCATCTCCATTTTTAATAGCCAAAGTGTAGTAGTAAATGGCCGCTTTTGGATTGAAATCTACCCCTTTTCCCTCTGCATAGGCATCGCCGAGGATGTTAGCTGAAAGGATGTCACCCTCTTGGGCGTACGTATCCAACATATGTACGGTTTCTTGGATATTTCCGTCGATAAATCCATCAAACACCAAAGAGGCATACTCGATTTGTGCACGCCTGTTGTTGTGCATTTTTGCTTTTTCGAGCCAGTATGTTTGCAGGTTTACTTTGCAAAGATTTTTATAGATTTGAGCAAGATGGAATTGGGCTTTGTCATTATTGTGCTGTGCGTAGTACTGAAAAATGGTCGCACTTTGAGTCAGTTTGTTGTTTTTCAGATAATACGCTGCAAATTGCAAATCAATCGATGAATTCAAAGGATCGGTTTCGCATGCTTTTTCTAAGAGTTCAAAGATCGGAACATCTTTAATAATTCCTTTTGATTGAAGGGTATAAAGATAGCTGATTGCATTCACATCTCCTTTTTGCGCCGCATCAAGAAGGATTTTGTATGAATGCCTTTTTTCTTTGTTTGCAAGAAGATTTTGGTAAGCCCATGTGATAAGAGCCGGTTTGAAACCTCTTTGGACAAGGTCTTGCAGATAGGTTTGTGCGCGATAGTTTTTTGTACCTTTGATACGGTAGAGCTGATAGAGCTTCCACTCTGCATCTGTGAGATTTTGATCCATATAGTCTATGTAGATTGATTCAGCCAGTTCTGTTTTTCCTAACGTTGGATAAGCGGTATAGAGGCGAGCTAAAAGCAGTTTTGGTTTTGGGCTGCTGTCTGGATAGGAGAGTAGAAAATCTTCCGCCTCTTGAGGGGTCATTTTGGAGTAGCTGTTTGGGGTTCCAAGCCGTTTTTGATCAATATCGAAAGCGATGAGTCGAAGCATGGCTGCCTTGTATCCCATATCATAAGCTTTTTGATACCAAACAGCGACTCCTTTTTGCATATAGAGTTCTTGGAGTTTGAACAGGGTTGTTTTCTTGACATAAAATTGATCTGGTTTTTGAAAATGTGTGGTGATGCATGGATGATTGTAGCTTTGTAAGCTTTTTTGCATCTTTTGGTAAAAGATATTGCCTATCTCATAAGCTGCCCGCGCGTTTTTCTGCGCAACCAGTTCTCCTAAAATTTTGAGTGCTTGTGCCTCATCGTGATATTGATATGCGTATAACCGTGCCAGTCCCAAACCGGCATCTATGTTTCCACTTGCATAGGCGATTTTGTAAAAATAGAGTGCTCTTTTTGGAGCATAAAAGGGGTTGGTGGGGTCATTATAGAATTTTGCCAAAGCGTATGCTGCCAAGGGATTGTTTTGAGCTATCTTTTCGAAAGTTTCCAAAAAATATTTTTGATCAGAAAATGAGGTGAGGAAGTGGCGAACGAGATAGAGATGGTTTTGAAAATCTCGCTGGCTCGAGAGAGTTAAGTCCCCTTTTTGCATCCAGTAAAAGGCTTTTTGCAGATTTCCTTGTTTAATGTAGATATCTTCAAGTAAAAAAGCTGCTTTTTTATTGCCTTGATTGTAAGCCTGCTGAGCAAGACGGATAAATGATGCGTAATCTCGGATTTTTCCTGTTTTATACAAAATATTGGCTAGATGGATGCTGGCATCGAGATACCCTGCATCCGCTCTTCGTTTCCAGATAGCAAAAGCTGTTTCATAGTCACCATTGCGGTACGCTTTTTGTGCCACATCTTTGTTGGCACATCCTGCAAACAGCAGCAGTAAAAGAAAGCTGCTACCAAAGATATTTAAAATAGATTTGTGCATTCAAACCATCCTTTTTTGATGCTTTGTTGTTAAAGGCTTCTCCACCAAAAAAGTAGCCCAAGACAAAGCGCCAGTATGTATCGTCAAACAGATCGTAGTGGAGAATCAGATCGATTTCACTCCCTAAATTTTTCTTTTTCCCGTTTGGCGCATAGGTATAAGGGGATGCAAAATATTGTGTTGAGGATGCTTTATCTTGCATGTAATTGTGCAGTGCTGCAATAGCTGTTTTGTTTTGATCCCCCCACAGATGGTGGACAAAGTAGACTGAACTGATCCACATGTTGGAGAGCTCTGGATTGAAAAAAGAGCCGTAACGTCTAAATGAGATATCTTTGCTTAAGTAGTTGGATCTGTTGTTGGTTAGTGAGGGTTGCCTATAGAGATTGCCGCCACCAGAACCATATGCTACAGATGCTGCGATTGCGCTGTTGTATCGCGTAAAGGTGTATTTGCCTCCGATATCAAATCCAAGACCTTGTATCTTTTTGTTTTCTTGGATAGTGATGGGTGGAAAAGTGGTGATAGTGCGCAATCTTTTGTAGGAGCCATTGGCGTGTGCTACATCTGCCCAATAGGAAATTTTGTCCTGATTGAAGCGCTCTATCTTTCCTTGCATACGAATACCGACCCAATCTGCATTTTTGAGGTTGCCATCTTCGTGAATGTAAAAGCCTTCAATAGTATTGTCTTTGAGGTATTCGTAGCTGAGATGTCCAATGAGAAATTTTGTATCTTTGAGATTGACTAATGACTCATCTTCTCCAGTATTGAAAACGATACTGTCAGTAAGTCGTGTACCGCCATAGAGTTCATACAGCAAAAGATCATGTTTGTTAAATATCCCGACACTGTCGAGGGAGGTTTTGTAATACCATGCTCGTTTGTCTTTGAGATATTTTCTTCCGATCAGAAAATTGGCCTGATTGTCAAAGAGTCCATCGCTACTGATGTAAAGCTCTTTGACATCAAATTTTGTTTCCGCTTTGCTTTTTGAAAGATATAGAAGTGCTCTATCGTCTGTAAAAAAGTACCACAAAGGGAGAAAGTAGTATTTGTATTTCAGCCCTGCAGTAACTGTTAATGATTGATTATCGAGTCTGGTTCCGTTGGTGTCTGTTTGACCATAGTTGATGTTGAGAGAAGCTGTAGTGTAGAAATTGAGTTTTTCTTGTGGTGTAGGATACGTGGTATTTTCTTCATTGCCAATTAAGATATGAGAAAGAGATCTGGTCGAAGATTTTGGGATAGTGAGTTTTGGAATTCTTTGTTCTACCAATGCATTTACATAACTTTCTACTGCATCAAGATCGATGTTTTCCCACGGGTAGTTCTTTTTGTTTTCGATGCATTTATCTCTGCATGCAACGATGTTCTTCTCTGTTTCAGAAGAACAGTTGCTTTGTTTGGTATGAGCTGTAGGGACTTTTTTATAAAAGGATGGTTTGGGAAGGGAGCTTTTTGGTTTTTGTTGCAATGGTGATAGAGTGTGAATGGTTTGGAATCGTTTATGAATTGGACCAAGTTTTTCAGTTGTTTCTTCCACGATCTCTTGTGTAGTTGGGATGATGATAGCTTCAGGAAACTCCTTTTTGAGTCGTTGCCAGGTTGGTTTTGCTTGGGTGACAGTATCAAAACAGCCATATTGGGCAATATACATTCCATATTTTTGGATAATCTTTGTCCCTAAAGGAAGATTGGCATTATCGATGGGGTTTTGACTCTCAATCAAATCAATAGTAAAGCAGCTTTTTTTCCTCACTTTTTGAATAGATTGTTTTGGTGCACTCACTTGAGGCGTTGCATCTTGTGTAACGATTGTTTTGATAGGTGGACTTGGTATGATCTCTTCCTCAATGTTCGATTCTTCTTTTTGTAGGCTGGATGGGTGCTTTTTTTTTGTATTGGCAGGCTGGAAGTACAAATCTTTTTTAAAGGTTTGAAGGGATTTTGTATGTGAATTACCATCTTTGAATCGGTATCGGTATGTGGAGACAATATAAGCTTGTGGGAACTGCCGTTTTAAACGTCTTAGAGCCGGTTTTGCATCCCTAACCTGATCAAAGCAGCCATAGCGCAATGTGTAGGTTCTGTTGATATGCATGATTTTTGCCCCTTGGGGAAAAGAGCTTTTGTAGTTAAAAGGTTTGTTGCTGCTTAGAAGCTGAACAGAGTAACAGGTATCATTTCCATACAGCAGCGATGCCGCAAAAAAAGAGAGAAGGATTTTATTTCTCATAATCATGCCCTAATGTGAGTTTTTTAACCACTGTATCATATGCAATTTTTCTTAAACGATATCGGTTAATCTCTTGCAGATATTTTCTCATTTTCGGTTCAACCAATTGCAAAATCCTTTTCTTTTTCATTCGAATAAATGAGAGCCCCTGAATTTTCGCTCTTTGTTGGTTTTTGAGATAGTTTTTACAAAGTTTATATTTTCTTGCAAGTTTGTAGACTCTGCTGTAGTAAAGATTGAAACTTTCTTTGATTGCATTCTCTTCTTTGATCAACTTTTTAAAATAGATAGTGACAGGTGTTGTGAAGATGGTAAACTCTTTGGCGAAAGTTTTGCAGTATGCCAAAAATGTTGGAGCGTTGGACATCTGAAATTTGTATCGAAACAGTTTCCATGCTGCCAGGATTTTTCTTTTTTTATAAAGAGAGTTTTTGCATATAGGACACCGCTCATACGCACTTTCATTAAACAACCGACCCTGACGCATTCGATCAATTGCCCGTTGAAATGCCTCTGCTATCAAGTCAGCGCCATTTGGTATGAAAAAGCGTAGATATTCGAGTCTATGAAAGTTAAGAACATTATCACTTAAAATCGCATCTTCTATAATGTAGCTGAGTCCTTCGATACTCTTTTCTTTATCAGAAAATCCCGTCTGTCTGCTTTGTGTCAGGTAAAAGAAGCCCAGAAATGTCAAGGCGCCTTTAGAGAGGATGGAGCTAGCTCTACGCAGTTCTAAATCTGTCCACTCTTTTGCTTCTCGGTTAATATACAGTCCAGCAAGATGGGTTCCAAAGTAGTCGTTTGGAGTATTGGCAATGTCGATATAGATTTTTTTGGCGACTTTATATGCAAAAGGATTGAGCTCTAACAGATCGCTGCTACGGGCGTGGAATGGAAAACCGAGTCCATAAAGGGTGAAAGAGCCTCTATGTTGGATGATACGATCATAAAAGAAGTTCAGATCGCCTCCTATGCCAAGATAGTTTGGAATATTGTTTTTATACATTTTGACAGCAGCACCGTTTTTGACCATGATGTTTGCATTGTAATTGGACCTAATATCATTATGCGAAATAACAGCAGAAGATGCCTTGAAATAGGGGTCTCTACGAAAATCTCTGCCAGGAATATCATCGATATTTTTCTCCAAAACTTCTACACCATTTTTTCCGTTGTAACGGATGGTATTGTGATGTATTCCCACCTGGAGTGAATTTCTTATTATGATACCGTCGATGTTATTGCCAATGACAGTATTGTGGGCAATCAAGATATTTTTGCTTTCTTGGGATGATATGCCCATAAAACCATTTGCTATGGAGAGATTGTTGTAGATGATGTTGTTGTTGGAGAGCCTGTCGACCATCAAGCCGTTGGAGTGATTGTTGAGTGCAATATTGTCGACCATATAGGAGTGCTCTACGCCACGAGAAACGATGATACCGTGTGCAATTTTTGCATTCATTACCAGATTTTTGGCAATGACGAGATTTTGGGAATAGTCATGGGGGTCAAAGTTGTAGATGGTATTGTTGTATGTAAAATTGCCCAAATAGATAGCATTTTTGGCTCCATTGGTATAAAAACCCATAGTAGAGTTGGAAATATCGTTCCCGATATAGGCGCCAGTAGGTGCATTTGCATGACTTAAGAAGTAATACATCGCCTGGGAGTAGGGAATATAATCGTGTCTTTTGGGTGAGAGCAGGCCGATTCCGAATGTAGCGGAGGTGCTATGGAAACCAAGGCCATTGAATATATTGTTGACAAAATAGCTTTTTGAACCAGGAAGCCCCAGAAAATAGGGTCTTGGTTTTTCATAGTTGATATACAGTATTTTCCTTTTTGGAATATATTCTCTTGGACAATAACGATTTTTTCTCATGTCCCATGTGATAAATCTGCTATTGGCTAAATAGAGGTTGCCATAGTAGATGATAAAGATCGGTTTTGGAAGGGTTTGCAATCTGACTGTTTTATTTTTGATAACAAGTTTTGCTGTGGATGAAACAAAAATGGGGATATTGATTTCATATGTTTTGCTATCGACTTTTTTGATCAATCGAGGATTTTGGAGTTTGTTGTAAAGATACTCCAAACTGTATACCCCATCATAAAGAACTAAGATTTTTCTGTTGCCTCGATTATGGAATGCATAAAAAGAGTAAAGGTTAATGGATGGGATGAAATCAGCTTTATCCAGATCGTACAATTCAATACCGTTTCCATAGAATCGGTTCGGAAATTTCCGTAAAACATTGTAGGGCGTGTATCTTCTGTAGATATTTTGAAGGTAGTGTTTTGCTTTTGTTAAAGAGAGATAGGAGTTTTGGGGAAAGATGACATATGGAATGCCATCATACACTTTATGATAGACAATTTTGGGATCTTTGAAGTTAAAATGGAGTGTCTCTAGCGCTTTTTGTGCGCGCTCCTTTTTTTTGTAACAGCCTACATAGGCTAAATTGGCTTTACGGAAAAGAGGAGGTTTTAAAAAAAGATTACACCGTTTTTGAGGCGGAGCGTATGGATTGTAAAAGTAGTTTTCACTCACTGGAGTAGAGCTGTCCACTTTGGTCAAGATGGAGTAGCAATATCCCGCAACTAGATCCAAAGCGATGAGCAGCAGTACTATAACTTTCATCATCTATCCTATTGCCAAAAAGTATCTATCGTCACATAGACCGTTGTGTTAATTAGTGAAATATCAATCGGCTCGGTTGGTTCTAAATAGAGCGTGTCGTAATCTCTTGGGCGATTATAGATATTGGCCAATATTTTTGCTTTTTCCAAATCGACAGGTTGGGCAGGCTCAATTTTTACTACTTTTGCTTCAAATATTTGGTCATCTTGTGTACGTACTTTAGCGATATAACCAACTTTTACCTTTTTAAAGAATTTGTGATCCATTTTTGCGATGATATAAGGTGCTGTATCTTTTTGCAATACTGTGACCACAGGTTCTGCTGTATTTCTAAATTCGTTCTCCAAAACATTGACTTTCAGGACAGTTCCATTCAAAGGGGAAATGATTGGTTGCATTTCCCCATCGATAAAGCGCGCGATAGCGATCGTTTGATTGATTTCGATGTTATCGCCTCTATGTAGAGTCTTTGTGAAATGGATGTAGGAAAGAAATGGTGCGCGGATGACGGTAATGTTACCGTCTACATAGGCGTTCGCAGTCTGTACGACAAATGTTCGGTAATAGGCAATATAGCCTAAGAATGAGAGTAAAAGAAAAATAACGGTGTAGATTAAGATCAATAACTTATCCGCTCTTTTTTTGTTAAGTTTTTTCTCTTCCTTTTTGGGATAGGTTATTTGCCTTGTGACTGCATAGAGAATGTCTTCTTTTGTGATAATATCACCGTTGATGTATGCTGTGATGATTTGATTGAGTATGGAAATTTGATAATCTTCGAGATTGTGAAACTTTGCTCCAAGCAAAGGATAGTGATCCCCTTCGGCTCTTTTACCGGTACAGATGAACTCCAGATTCAGATTGTCGACAACCGTTTCAAAAGTATCGTATTTAAAAATCATTTTCCCTTTTCGCATCGGTTTTTGACAAAACTCTTTTGGTGCATTTTTGATAGCCAAACCACCCAAAGACCAATTATCCACTACATAAATTTTTCCATCTATTTCCACTTTGGCCGGGATCTTGTAGCGAGCAAACTGTCTTGTAACTTCTGCTTCATGCATGATCTGCTTGGCGAGTTTCTCTTTGTTTTCTCTATTCATGTCAACACATCCTTTATAAAGTGAAGGTAGAGCCAAATATCGTCAAATGTGAGCATTTGGACCAAAAAAGCGATGGTGATTAAAAAAAGAAGCATCTTGATGGTCAGTGTACCATTGGAACTGACACGGTAGTACCACTCGATAAAAGCCTCCTTGCTTTTTAGCTTTGTTTTCTGTCTAGTCCATGATTGCTTGTACAGATGCTCCCATATATAGATTTTTGTCAATGAACCCACCAGCTGATGGTAGTAAAGCAGCAGAGGCCACATAGGATGGATATTTTTTCGTGTCATACGATAGACAAAAATCATGATGAGTCGAGAAAAGAGTACCCACCAGATATAGGCAAACAAAATATATATTCCCCAGTGAATAGCTCCAAGGAGAGCTAAAAAGAATCCATATGGTGTCATCCATTTGGTGATGCGTTGATCGATAATGGCATACCAAGGAAAATTTCCTATCCGTTCACGAACATCTTTGATTTTTAATTGCTTAAGATTTGTTCTGTATTGATTGCCAAACCAGCGTGTCATGAGCATCAATGAGCCGATAAAAAAGTTTTTGTGTACAAGTTCATCGATCGTATAAACCATCACATCAGGGACATAGGTAAGGCTCCACCCATCTTTCATGACATAATAAAGACTCGATTTGTCATCTCCGGTCAAAAATTCAAACGTTCCCAACCGCCAGTGTTTGACATAGTCGAGCTGAACCGTTTTTACAAAAGCGGCTTTTGATACAATATTGGCTCTGATCATCGACATACGGCCGGTAAGTGTGAGGATCCGGTCAGAAAGTGCTACGGAGCACATGGAGATATTCCGTTGTGCCATGCGAAGACGATACCAGTTGAGATAGAGATATTCTGATATGGTTTTAGGAGGAGTGAGGAGAATAGAGTCCTCATCGGTTGTAAGTCCACCGAGATTCGGATCGAGCCCAAAGAGTCTAGCGCATTTGCGAAAGGTTCCCGGTGTTACAATCGAATCGCCATCGATGACTGCAACGACGCTTTTTTTCAAATTAACCTGTGGCGTATTGGCAATGACGCGATAACCGGTAGCCAAAGCATCTCTTTTACCGGTTCCTTTGATCCGCACGATAACAAGTTTGACTCTTTCAGGCGGTTCTAACTCTAAAAATATTCTTCTTACAAGCCGTTCTTCAGAAATCTCGACAATAGAAGCGATAAGTGTCGTAGGATATCCAGAAGCGATCGCATCTTTAATCGCTTCTCGATAGACTTTTACAGAGATGCTTGTTGCAATTTTATATGTTGTAATGAGGATAAAAAGATGATCTGGATCGATTTCATCACCTGCAGCCTCTTCTTTTTTTCTCATTTGTCGAAATTTGTACTTTATATAGCGGCGAGCCCGTATATTGTTGATAAAAAACCAGGTATAGCGGTATGCGCCTACTATCCCTAATATGAAAATCAACTGCTTCTGGTAGGGATCAAAAAGTTCACGTGGCAAGGCAAGAGCGTATACAATAACCAAAATGATATAGAGCACAAAAAAGACAAATTGGCGGTTGCTACTCTCTTGATACATCAATCTTCCTTACCAGCAAATGCCTTGATACTTTTTATCGCTCTTTTTATCGATTACTCGTACCAAATCGACTATATATTTATCGGTATATGTCAAAGGAATTTCTTTAAATTCTTTAGCATTGTTACCTAAAATGATTATATCAGCTTTTTGTATAGTTTTTTCTAAGTTTTCATACAATCTTTCATTGATATGGTGCAAATCACCTTCCAAAAGGGTCTTGAGAGCGCCTTCCTTTTTTGCCAAAGAGACATTTTTGTCATAAATAAAGAGTTCATATCCCTTTCCTATCAACATTTCCGCAAGTGCAAGTTGGGGTGATTCACGTAAATCATCGGTATCGGCTTTGAAACTGAGACCTAAAAAGGCGACTTTTTTCGATGGCAAAGGCTGGATGAAGTCTCGATAGACCCTTCGTATCTGCCACTCGTTGCTTGGCATAATATGTTCCATCATTGGGGTGATGACATCGAGTTCTTTGGCTTTATGGGTGATAGCTCTGAGATCTTTTGGAAGGCATGAACCTCCAAAGGCATACCCGGGTTTGAGATAGTATGATGAGATATTGAGTTTTGTATCTTCACAAAAGATACGCATTACTTCATGTGAATCGATACCCAACTCTTTGCAGATCATACCTATTTCGTTTGCAAATGTTACTTTGGTTGCGTGCCAGCTGTTGGAAGCATATTTGATCATTTCCGCTACTTCGATTTCTGTTTCAAACAAGGGAGCATCCAAAAATGAGTAGAGCTCTTTAAAAATGGAAAACACTTTCGGATCATTGGCTCCCACAACAGTAAAAGGGGGATGATAGAAATCTTCTATTGCGGTGCTTTCCCGTAAGAACTCCGGATTGGAAGCATATCCAAAATCTTTTCCGTGTTTTTTTCCTGAGATCTTTTCAATCAAAGGGATAACAATATCTTGGCCTGTTCTTGGTAAAACGGTGCTGCGCATAGCCACAATATGATACCCCTTTTTCTTTTTGAGATCTTCTCCGATAGCTTTTGCCGTCTCTTCGATATATCGAAGATCCAAAGAGCCATTTTTTCGACTTGGTGTTCCTACAGCAATAATTGTAAGATCGGTATTAGCGATGGCATATGCCAAATCGGTAGTGGCTTCTAAGCGGTTTGCTTCTACGCCTTCCCGGATAAGGGTATCAAGCCCTTTTTCTACGATCGGTGATTTTCCTTGATTGATAAGATTAACTTTAATGCTGTCTACATCAACGCCGATGACATGGTGTCCCTCTTTGGCAAAAGCTGCAGAACAGACACTGCCTACATATCCTAAACCTACAACACTTATTTTCATCTGTTTTCCTTTATAAAATAAAGTAGTCTATCTATTATAGTGCCTTTTTGCTCAATAACGACAAAACTAACATTATCACAAAGTTCTTTTCCTTTTTTTGCTTTTTCAAAAGCTTTGAGGATATTGGACGCGAAAGCAATTTGCTTCATTTGTGATGCAAACTCTTTCCAAAAACCGTCAGAGCAAAGCACAATTTTGTTACCTTTTTCTATGGTGGTTGATGAGAAAAATATTTCAAAATCCTCAATGCCCATTCCCCCAGAGATAGATGAAGTAAGAATGTTACTGTTAAAATTTTTGATTCCTGCTTCTTGCAGTTCATGGGCTAATGTATGATCTTTACTCAAGAGTTTCTCCTCCTGCGGAGAAATTTTATAGATACGGCAATCTCCAACATTGAATATAAGTGCTTTATTTCCATGCCAGGAAATACCAGCTAATGCTGTTCCCAAAGAAATCCTCTCTTGGGCAGCAATTTTCTTCAAAGCCTCTTTTGCTTCAAGAAGTGTTGCAACAACCATCTGACGATTGGATGGTTTACGTTTTTGTATATATTCCAATACCGTCTTTGCCGCCCTTGCGCCTTCTTGATATCCTCCCATGCCATCGGCAACAGCTACTAAAAAGTGTGTATTTCTTATATTTTTATGAGAGCAGGCCTGTGTTATTTCGTCAGCAATTAGGAGATAATCTTCATTTTGTGTGCGTACATTTCCTTTTTCACTGCAATACGTAATATGCACCATCTCCAAGCCTTAAAAAATCTTGGCTAAAAGTGAGCCAAGAGTTAAGCCAAATCTTCTAAAACGTTTTGCTTTAGACGCTGGAATATTTTTCTCTTTCCACAGCTTTGCTTCTTCGATATCAAATCCTGCCCTCTTCCACTCTTTGGCTTCTTCCAAACCAAAACCGTTGTCGAGCCACGTAAAAAGTTCGTTGATACTAAAACCGTCATCTGTCATATTCTTTGCGATATTTGGTAAAAATCCTGCATTTTTCCATTGCATGGCCGATTGGACATCAAAGCCATATTCGATCCATTTTTTGGCTTCATATGGCAAAAATCCCTCTGTTCTCCATGATTGCGCTTGAAGTGCATCAAAACCAAGCTGATACCACATTTTTGCTTCGTATAGTGAAAAACCGTTTTTCAACCACGATAAAAACTCTTTGACACTAAATCCCTCTTTTTTGATTTGATCAATGGTGTCAATGAGATTGGATGACCAGATGTGGAGTTTTCCGTCTACTGTTCCAGCGCAAAGATGATCGCCTTTTGGATGGTATGCCAATGATACGATATCGTATGCATTGAGTACAATCGTACTAATCCTTGTTTGTTCATGAAGATTCCATATTTCGATGGTATTGCCTTGTCGAACGGCCAATACATCTTCCTGCATCGGAGCTATTTCCATAAATTCGCTATCTTCCAATGTATCTGAAAACTGTGTAATTCTTACACCAGTTTCTGTATCCCATATAGTTATAATGCTATTTTCACCTGCTGTTGCGAGGAGCGTACCATCTGGATGGAAAGCGATTGCTTTGATGCTAAAACCGTGTCTGAAAAGAGATATTTTTTCTCCGTTGCGATAATCCCAAAGGATGACATAACCATCTTCAGAGCCACTGGCAAGAATATTTTTGTTTGGATGGAATGCTACTGCATGCACACTGGCGGTATGGTCATTAAAAAAAGCTTTTGCTTCTTTGGTCTGCATCTGCCAAATAATAACTTCACCGCCTTCTGTTCCGCAAGCAAGGAGTGAGCCATCATGATTGAAATCGATGCTGTTAATATAGCTTTTGCTGTCATTGAGAGTGGCAATCGTCTTTTGCGTCTCGATATCCCAAACGCGGATTTGCATATCCCAGCTGCCACTGGCTAATATATTTTTGCTGGGATGGAATGAGACACACGTGACATAGCTTTGATGCCCTTGTAATGTTGCAAGATGCTTTTTTGTTTCCACATTCCATAAGCAAATGGTTTTATCTTTACTGGCACTTGCCAGTGTTTTTCCTTGCTGATCGAACGAGACGCACTGCACATAGTCTGTATGCCATTCCAAAATGGCAAGCTCTTGATAAGAGCGAGAGTTCCATAGCCGCACGGCATAATCATTGCCTCCGGAAGCAAGGATGATGCCTTCTGGATCGTAAGAGAGACTCTTGAGCGCTCCATTATGTGCTTTTTTTCTCTGCAAAAGAGCGTAAAAATGTTTTTTTAGCAGTTTTATCTCATCAAACGAAAGTCCTTCCAGTCGGGCAATTTTGGCTTCTTGGGGTGTCAAATTGGCGTCTTGTTTGAGCAAGAGAGCTTCACGTTCCATAAAACCGGAATTTTTCCACTCTAATGCTTCTTGTGGCGTAAAACCGACTTCACGCCAAATTTGTGCACTTTTGTCATCAAAGGCTTCCCAGCCTCTATATTTTTGAGGATGTTCGCTTTCTTGCAGACATTTATTTTCTACAAGTTGTTCTTTTTGTAAAAATTGATCAATCTCTGTTGCTCCCCAACGTTTGGTGCTATCTTTTTGCAAAAGGCCTTGGAGCACAGTTTTGATTTTGGCATCGTCTGTTTCGATTGCTATCGGTTCATCAGAAACAATCTTTGAAAGAATCCTGTTGAGATCCTCTTCTTCAAAGGGCTCTTTTCCGAAGTAAAGCAGATATAAAATCATTCCAAGTGACCAGTAGTCACTTTTTTTGTTGTATTCATTGGAGAAGGTCTCAGGGGCTGAGTATTTATATGTTCCTTTGAAATTTTTGGTAAAAACAGTAGATTCTTCGATACTTTTTGCAATACCAAAATCGCACAGCACCACCTCGAACCAGTCTCTTAGCAAAATATTGGAAGGTTTGAGGTCACGGTGATAGATGTTGTGGCTGTGAAGGACTTTTAAAGCTTCATTGACCTGTTGCAAGAAATCAAAAAAAGTCTCTTTTTGGGAAAAGCGTTTTTTGTACTCATCTTTTTGCAAAAGTTCTGCGATACTGCCCAATTTGCAGTATTCATATATTTCGTAAAAATTACCTTCTGTTTCACCATAATCGATGAGCCGAACGAGATGTTGAGGGTGTTCGAGAGTGAGTTGTTTAATATTTTTTACCAAATTCAAATCAGGAAGCATATGCAAGCGATAAATTTTGAGGACATAGTGCTGTCCTTCTTTTTGTACTAGATAGGTATCCGATTCACCTCCGGATGAGAGATGTTTGAGGATATCGTAACCCGCTACCTGTTTGGGGGCTTGGGTGAGGGCATGTGGTTTTGCGACTGCGACGGTTTTATTGATTGTCTTATCGTCTAAAATAGCTTCTTTTTCTGTTTTGTCGCTAATGAAATGTTCTTTGACCGTTGTATCGCTTTGCGGGTTAAACTGGACAGTGAAAAAGATTTTTTGAGCCAAAGAGAGGATGTCATTTTGCTGTAATGGATACTTTTTGTTTGGGATGAGCTTTTGTCCATTCAGATAGGTTCCGTTAGTGCTGTTGAGGTCTTGAATATACCATTGGCCATTTTCATTGAAGATCTTAGCATGTTTTCTTGAGATTCCTTTATCGGTAAAGTGGGATTTTGCGATCCCTTCTCTTCCTAAAACCGTCGGTTTTATGATAGTGATAGAGAAATCCTGTGATACTAACACAAGGGGTGTTTGTATTGGCTTTTCTTCGCTGATTGCAACTGAAGAGATATCGTATGAGCAATTTTTGCAAAGAAGTGCATTTGGCTCATTTTTTGTTCCACAAACAGGACAGATTTTATATGCCATCTCTTCCCTTAGGCTACGGTGCCATGTAGATGCCACCAATGATTTCGTGCCTCACACTTTTCTATCAATATGGTTTGACCATATTGAATATTGTGTTGCAAAAGATACTCGGCTAAAGGATGGGTCAATATATCATGCAAACAGGTTTCGACCTCTTGCATACTAAAAGGATTGTACCGTTTCATGCATTCGCTGATTATCTTTTGTATGGCTGTATCATTGAGTATTATCGTAATATTTTGTATATTTTTTATCCTTACCAACACCTCTTCTATCTTTTTTTGGATCCATTTTTGTATATCATCTTTTTTAATTGGACCAAATAGTATCAATTCGCAATTGTCTAAAAGGTCGCTGTTGATATGTTGTTGCACCTGTTGCTTTGCGGCCGTGTAATAATCTGAAGTTATCTTCTCAAGAGATTGTTTTGCATCATTTACTGGAGGTGGTTCGATGCTCGTTGTGAGTATAACTATTGCCTGTGTAAAATAGAGCATCTGTTTGTCAATATTTATTCTTCCATTTTTTACCACTTGGTATACAATATTTTGGATTTGCAAAGGAACTTTTTCGATATTTTCAAACATGATGATACTGCTTGGATATTCTTGGATTATCTTTATTAGACCATGCTCACCGTGTAATAGTTTCTTAAGCGGTTCATCACTCTGAACATATTCAGATAGATTAAATAAAAAAAGCAAAGATTCACTGTTTAAAACTGTTTTTGCCAAACTTTTGCCAATCTCTTTGGGTATTTCTTTACAAGAGCTTGCAAAAAGGTAGGTCAAGCGAGGTTTATCGATTGCTTCTGGATTCTCCAGGCGATATAAATCATAAAAGGCGCATTGGAATGCTTTAACAACTTTTTCTACTGCACTATCCTGACCGAAAATTTCTTTTTGGAGGTTTTCTCGCAGGTTAGATAACAGCTCTTTTTTGTTCCAAAGAGTTTCTATTGCACCGCTTTTGTACTCTTGGATCGTTTCAAATACCTGGCTTATATGCGAGTATTTCTGTTTTGCAAGCATGAAACAGTGCAAAATATCTTTGCCATCCAATGTATTCGTATATACAGATAGAAGTTCTACAATTTCATCCTGTCTTTGGGGTAGAAGTGTTTGGAATTCCTTAAACGAGGTGATGACAGATCGTATAATCTTTTTTCGTGTTTCACTATCTGGTTTGGGAATAGAAAGAGAACGGATTTTACTGTGATTGTACCAGGGAGGAAAATCCTCTTTTTGTTCAAGGATAAAAAGCAGAAGATTAAATTTGGGGATATCATCTGTTTTGATGGGATATGCATTGAGCGAGAATCGGAAAAACCGATAAAGAAACTCATCTATCTCTTGTTGGCTGTAAAGCGTATGGATTCGAGAAGCATAGTTGAATATAACTGCACTATTTGTTTGATCTGTTTGTAAAATTTTTTCGATTATCTCGGAGGCTTCACGCAAAGAGCATGTTGCGGCCAATTTTTGGTTACTAAAATCGATCCCTTCTTGTTGTAGTTGCTCATGATTGCCTTTTAAGAGAGTAAAACCGATGCAAGGTTCGTATAAAATCACATTTTCATAGCCTACTTGGTGTAGAACGGCAGTTAAATAGTTTGGTAAAGATTGTGTTACATAGCCATATTTTTTATTAAAATAGGGATAGAAATCATATATGTTTCCATCGATTAAAAATTGTTGATAGATTGAGGTAAAACTAAGAAGTTCTTTAACCCATTTGGGTAGTTTTTCTATTGTGATCATTGTTCATCCTTGATTCTGCCGTAATCATCTTGCAATCGTACAATGTCATCTTCACCCAAATATTCGCCCACCTGTACCTCAACCACTTCCAATGGAACTTTTCCGGGATTGCTCAGTCTATGTTTTGCGCCCATGGGAATAAAGGTTGACTCGTTGCTTCGGAGTAAAAATTCTTTCTCTTCGATTTGTACAAGGGCTGTTCCTTTGACGACAACCCAGTGTTCACTTCTATGGAAGTGTTTTTGCAAGGAAAGTCTTTTCCCCGGCTTCACAACTAATGTTTTGACTTTGAAACGTTTGTCCTCGTGAAGATTGGTAAATTTCCCCCATGGCTTATATACAGTTCTTCCATACTGTACAAGTTGAGGGTTTTTATCTTTGAGCATTTTGACTATTTCTCTCACCTTTTGGGATGAACCTTTTTTGCCCACTAACAAAGCAGAAGGGGTGTCGACGATAACCAAATCATTTACTTCATTCAATGCAATAGTCTTATAGCGACCAAATACAAAATTGTTATGGGAGTTGTAAGCAAATAGATTGTTAAGTTTGGTATTTTGGTTTTTATCCTTTTCAAATACTTCATCTAAAGCATCAAAACTGCCGACATCGTTCCATTTGATTTCACTTTTGATCACTTTTATATTTGAGCTCTTTTCCATAAGAGCATAATCGATGCTAATATCTGGAATACTGAGCATATCATCACTTTTTAATCGTATAAAGTCGTCTTTTTGGGCATTTTCGAAAGCACTCTTTGCTGTTTTATAAACCGTTGGAGCATGCTTTTGAAGTTCTTGCAAGTAGACAGAGGCTTTGAACATAAACATGCCAGAATTCCACAAGTATATAGAATTACTTTTGGTGTCTTCATTGGCTTGCAGATAATTTTTGGCGGTTTGAAGGTCGGGTTTTTCTTTGAAGTGTATTACATCCAAGATTGTAGTGCTCTCTTTTTTCGCTTGTATGTAGCCATAACCAGTTTCCGGTTTTGTTGGAATGATACCGAATGTAACAAGTGCGTCATTTTGGGCTGCTTTAAGACCATATTCGATCATTTCAGCATATTTTTGTTCATTTTCGATCAAATGATCACTTGGGGTAACAAAAAGAATATCTTCTGGGGCCAAAAAAGCCCCAAAAGCAATGGCGGCTGCAGTATTGCGTCCAATGGCTTCGACAACAAAAAATGGTTCATGTCCATCGAGTCTTAATTCATGGGTTTGATCTTGTGCAAGAAAATATTGTGCTGCATTGGAAACTATGATAGTTCGGTTGCTAAAGGATCTATTGCGTAGAAGAGTCAGTTGGTAAAGTGATTTGTCATCAAACATTTTCAAAAACTGTTTTGGCATATTTTCTCGGCTAATTGGCCAGAGTCTTGTTCCATTTCCACCGCACAATATAATATTGGTCATTATAGCCCTACTTTCATATAGATATTCTGTTAAATCCAATCAACGAATGTTCATTATCTGACTCATGTTGAAGTATATTTAATATTTTCTTAATATTTCTTAATATATAGCAAAGAATTCTATGAGATGAGAGTATCATATCAAGAATAAGTTCTTCATTCTCTATACTTTTTAGAAAATGACTCAGAAGTTTGTTGTTAATTTTTTTCATATCTTCTTCACCCTTAACGTCAAGTTTACGAAAATACTTTGAAAAAGCACTCGCAGTAGCAATTCCTTCAAAATACACAAAACATACAGCATAAGGCCTTGAAGCTAATAACCTCCATTAAACATAAATGAGAGATTTAACAGAACCATCCAAGAACAGTTTATTCAATACTATGAAGATGTACTCTTTACAGACTTACAAGAATTCAATAAAAAATTAGCAAAATGGCTTATCGATTACAATACCAAAATACCACACCATTCACTTAATCTCAAATCTCCGGTACAATTCCTCCCTGAAAATCATTATGAGTGCCATATGTATTGGACTTATACACTATCTTGACAAAGAGGTCAATTTTGCCTATAATTTCAGTCCTAAAGATGAGCGGGGCGTAGCGCAGTCTGGTTAGCGCACCTGGTTTGGGACCAGGGGGTCGGGGGTTCGAATCCCTCCGCCCCGACCATTTTCAAATCTTTATTTTTTAGCACTCGACGGTGGGTGTAGCTCAGTTGGTTAGAGCACCAGATTGTGGCTCTGGGGGTCGCCGGTTCGAATCCGGTCATCCACCCCATAGGTAATGAGCCCATTGATATGTTTCTCTAAAAAGCTTTCGCCTATGGGTCGAATGTGCGCCCGTAGCTCAATTGGATAGAGCAACGGACTTCGGATCCGTAGGTTAGAGGTTCGACTCCTCTCGGGCGTGCCACTACTTATCACTGTTTATCATGCGCTCGTAGCTCAACCGGATAGAGCAACGGCCTTCTAAGCCGTAGGTTCCAGGTTCGAGTCCTGGCGGGCGTACCACTACTCGCGGGAGTGGCGGAACTGGCAGACGCGCCAGACTTAGGATCTGGTGCCGCAAGGCGTGGAGGTTCGAGTCCTCTCTCCCGCACCATCGTGCTTCCTGCAATCTTTTCTATCTATCCTTTTTATATAGTGTGTACGATTTTGTGCCTTCTTGTGCTGCTGTTTTCTTATAGGTACTATCTGCTCTTTTTTAGCTTTATTTTCCTTGGATCTCTTTTTGAACTTGTATAATAAATTGTTCTAAGAATAGACATCTTTTGATGAAATTTATTTTTATCTATCATGAAAATTTTAAGAAAATACTGGCATCATAAATATTTATATTTTTATTAAAAATAACTTACGTAAAGAATAATTAAGGAAATATAATGAAAACAATGACAGTCGGTAAGCTCTTTATTATATATGGTTTACTTATGTGTTCTATTATATTTCTAATTTATTACGAAGCTTCTAATATTTTTAAAAACTCTTTAGAAAACAAAGTTTTACAAGATACATATTCTATTGCAAATTTAACTTTTGATTCAATGTTTCAGGTGATGAAAAAGGGATGGGATCGAGAAGATTTACTAGAGTTTATGGAGAGTCTCAAATCGACACAAAAGAATTATCACATAGACATTTATAGAACAGATATCGTAGAAAGAATTTTTGGAAAAACCTATCAGCCGCCTTTTGACGATAAGATCGTTCAAGCCATT
Source organism: Nitratiruptor sp. SB155-2 (assembly GCF_000010325.1). Taxonomy (GTDB): domain Bacteria; phylum Campylobacterota; class Campylobacteria; order Campylobacterales; family Nitratiruptoraceae; genus Nitratiruptor. The sequence goes on from NC_009662.1 coordinate 200,121, forward strand.
CAACAAAAAAGAGAAGTTAGCATCAAAGAAAATGGGAAAATACGCTTTATTATGCCGGTAAAAGCGCAAAATCTATGTTTGCAATGCCATATGAATGCAAAAGTGGGAGATGTGCTAGGGGTTGTTGAAGTAGTGTCCAATCTCGATCCTCTCATATCTTCTAGTACAAAAGAGTTTTCAAAAGCACTTATCGTATCTTTCCTCCTTCCTTTAGGAATTATATTTTTCATCGGGTATGTAATTACCAGAAAATTGAGAAAAGGCCTTGAAGAAATTAAAAAAGTGACACAAAGTATATCGCATATGGATGATTTAGATAAGATAAAACAGCAAAAAATAGATTTTCCTTTAAAAGAGTTCGATGAAATTTATGCCGATATCAAAGAGTTGGCAAATAGGCTTTCTAAAATTGCAATAGATAGAGAGATTTTAGAATTTGAAATCAAACTCCTTGAAAAATTTATACTCACTTCCGAAGTCGTTAAAGATTGGAAAGAGTATGTCTCGATGTTACTTATAGAGATCAATAAAGTTATTCCGATATATATGATGTTTTCCATATTTAAAGAGACAGATAGATATGAAGTTGAGATTTTTTGGATAGGGAACCCTTCTAAAAAGTTGAAACAGAAATTTGAAGAGATTATAAAGCCAAAAATTGCAGAAACATTCGCGTTGGAAAAAGATGAGTATATTGAGATGCATCATAATGTAACAAATCAAGATATGTGCATTCCAGATACTGCATTAGATGATATCGAATATAAAACCAAATCGTTATTGCTTGAAAAACCGCAAATAGGAGGTATTGTTGGGATTGGAGTTTCTCCAGAAATCAAAGAGAATCCTACAAAAATTCTTGTAGTGGAGAGTGTGCTGTCGACGCTTTTGAATGTGGTGGGCTCAGTCAAGGCTATATATAAATATACAAAGGACTTGGAGTATTACGCTACGCGAGATCCGCTTACAAATCTTTACAACCAGAGGGTTTTTTGGGAGCTTATCAGTTACGAAGAGGAAAGAGCGAAAAGACACCATTATAAGTTTTCTTTACTTGTCATTGATCTGGATAATTTCAAACTAGTCAACGATACGTATGGCCACGATTTTGGAGATGAATTTTTGAACAAAATTGCAGATTTGTTGCAAGATTGTGTGCGGCCAGGGGATATTGTTGCCAGATATGGAGGAGATGAATTTGTCATCGTTCTTCCTGAAACTGATGAGCAGGGTGCCTTTATCGTGGCAAATAGAATTTTAAAAAATGCAGAGAAATACTCTATCCATACGCCTGATGGGAAAATAATCAATCCGAGACTCTCTATAGGAGTTGCAACCTGTCCAGATCATGCAGATAACATAAAAGATCTCTTTTCCATAGCGGACCATATGATGTATAAAGCGAAATCTGCTGGAAAAGCGCAAGTTAAGCTCCCAACACAAGAGGATATTGAAGAGCTCTTCCAAGAAGAGAGTGAAATAAGTATCTTTTTAACAGAAGCTGTTAAAAACAGAGAGATCATACCTTATTTTCAGCCTATATTAAATGTGAAAACAGAAAAAGTGGAAGCGTATGAACTGTTGGCTCGTTTTAGGTATAAAGATGAACTTTTGCCTGCTGCAACGTTCATAGAAGTTGCTGAAAAAACCGGTCTCATTTTTAAGATGGATCTCATTTTATTGGAAAAAGCTTTTGAAAAAATGCAAGGAAGAAAAGAGAAGCTTTTCGTGAATCTCTCTCCTAAAGCCTTGGTGATTTCTGACTATTTCTTAAAAGTAAACCAACTTGTTAAGACGTATGGCATAGATCCAAAAAATTTGGTATTTGAAATAACGGAAAGAGATACCGTTAAGAACTTTTCCCTTTTACAAAAATTTGTCAATGAGCTTAAAAATTCTGGATTTAATTTTGCTATCGATGATTTTGGAAGTGGATTTTCGTCTTTTTACTATGTGAAACAGCTTCCTATCGATTATGTCAAAATAGAAGGCGAGTTTATCAAAAATCTTCTCGTTGATGAAAAAGATAGAGCTTTTGTCGAAAGTATTGTAACTCTTTCTAAAAAACTTGGGATCAAAACGGTTGCCGAATTTATAGAAGATGAAAGTATATTACATGCAATTCAACAATTGGAAATCGATTATGGACAAGGATACTATATCGGTAAACCTTCGCCCGAAATGGGGACAATCGATTGAAATACACTAGCACAAAAATTAAAACAAGATAAAAGGGGATTTTTGCCAGTAGATCAAATTCTTATTTTTGCTCTATTCTTATTGATACTCTTTTTCATTCTCGTCTTTTTTTGGAAAAAACCGCCGTTAAAATACAAAGCTGTTGAAAAGATATTTACACCAAGTGAGAGAAAGTTTTTTATTTATTTGCAACAAGCCATAGGGAGTGAGTATTACATTTTTGCCAAAGTGAGAGCGGCAGATGTTTTACTGCCTATCACTACGAAAGATCGAAGCAGATGGCAAAGTGCTTTTAACAAAGTTGCGTGTAAACATTTTGACTATGTACTGTGTGATGCGAAACTGGATATCGTGGCTGCTTTGGAGCTAGATGATGCATCACATTCCAGAGCCGATCGCATAGAGAGAGATCGCTTCATAGAGTGGGCCTGTAAAAGTGCAGGTGTTCCACTCATACGGGTAAAAACGGCAAAAAGCTATGATATTAAAGAGCTTCGTTCCCAGATTTTGAAGCAATGTAAGGGATAGAGAGTTTTGCCATTGCTGTTGGATAGCCTCTTTGTGCAGCGATTGTTCGAGCCAAGTGATCGATACTTTTTTCATCTAGTATCTCACCCTCTATCCGAATTCCTTGGGATGTATGAGGCAGGGCTTGCAATTTGATGAGTTTTTGGACGATGGCATCGGCCATGGTGAAAATGGATGAGACTTTGACGATTTCACATCTTGCATACCTGTCCCCTTCAAAAGAGATTTCTGCAGCTCTTAAACTCAAATCCCTTCCGGGGACTTGCTGGGCTCCAAAAAGTGGCGTACTAGTGGGCAGCGCTTTGGAAAACGGAGGAATGTAGCGACTGACATACCAGATGGCTTTTTTGGTCCGTTCATATGCAAGCTCGGGATCAAAACCCTTTTCGATGAAGTCGACATATTTTTGAGGCAATTTTGGTTGGCTTGAGGGAGGTTCACTCTTTGCCACACCGTCTCTGAAAAGAGTGATATCTTTTCGCATACCGTGAAGCTGATAGTATCCTGCTGGATATGGGGTAAACTGTGCCATTCCTTTGTCTGTTCCTCGTATACCGTGAAAAATTATCTCTGGATAGAGATATTCGCTATGATATTTTGCAATATATGCAGCTTTGAACTCGACAAGTCTTTCACGGTAATACCCTAAAAAGTCGTCGATGATACCGCTTTCAAAACCGGCTGCATTGATCAAGATATCAAAAAACTCCTCTTTCATCCCATGATTGTTTTGAGAAACGACAATAAATCCATCCCCATTTTCCTTCACATCTACGACTTTCGAGCTAAGACGCAGATCGGCATTTGCAAGTTGAAGTTCGGCAATGGCGCTGAGGCGGAAGATGTTGATACCATACTCTTGTACTAAAATGACAGGAGATTTGAGCTTTTCGAGGTCCACTTCATTGGCAAAAGGAATGAGCCACTCTTTTGGTGTTTGGGGAATCTTTCTGGGCTTTTGGCCTCGCAGTGCCAAAACATCTGCTTTTGAAAAAGTCAAAAAGTAGTTTTCTGGTTTACCTAACACCTCATTTGCTGGATCGGACTGGATAAGTTCCTGATAAAAATGAGCCAGTTGTTTCGTGCGGTCTATCAACTCATCGATATCGATAGGTATATCTTTAGGTACAGCCAAAAGCGTTGGTCGTTTCTCGATGGCTTGAGGATAGAAACGCAAAAATTCGATCGATTCTCGTAAGAGCTGCTTTCTTTGTTCATCGCTGATATCTGGATAGAGATTACCGCCTGCATGGAGATGGCACGCCGGTGGCCCTGAGATTAAACGAGTTTTCTTTTCAAAAAGTGTACATTCAATCCCCAGTCTCCCCAGATAGATTGCGGTACTTGCTCCTGCTACACCGCCACCGATAATCGCTACTTTCATACCAGTCTCTCCAGCTCTGTAAAATCTTTGATGATATAATCTGGTTGATAGATCGTTAGTGGTTCGTCGTAGTTATAGCCCCAGTCTACGGCAACAACCGGAATATCAGCCTTTTTGGCGGCTATAATATCGTTTTTGCTGTCTCCCACCATGAGAGAATTTTTTGGATTGCAAGAGAGTCTTTCACAGGCATGCAAAAGAGGCTTTGGGTGTGGTTTTTTCTCTGGCAGTGAATCGCCTCCCAAGATAAGCGAGAAATAGTTGTCGATGCCAAAAGACTCTAAAATAGGTCTAGCAAAGCGATACGGCTTATTGGTAATGATGGCAAGCGGGTACTTCGTATGCAGTTGTGACAGAGTCTCTTTGACTCTTGGATAGAGTGTCGTTTTGTTGCAAAGGTTGTTTTCATACTTTTCAAAAAAGATCTGTAATGCTTTTTGAAAAAGTGCATTATCTATATTTTTGGGTTCACTTGAACCACTGAGGGCTCTTTTGACAAGCATCGTCGCGCCATTCCCTACCCAGGTTCGGATCTGATGTTCTTGAAAAGGCTTTTTCCCAAGTTGAATAAGCATAGCATTGAGTGCATCTGCAAGATCTGGGACACTGTCGATGAGCGTTCCATCTAAATCAAAAAATATCGCCTCTTTCACATCCCCTCCAAATTTTTTCCAAATTGTAGCAAAGAATATTACTTAATTTTTCTATAAAATAGATGGGCTCCACTTTTTTGTGGACCAAACTCGATATCTCCTTCAAAATGGTCATTGATTTGATATCGGATGATGATGGTAGAAGCCTCATCATTCTTGTAAAGAATTGTGATTTTGTCACTCAATTTTTTTCCGATTTCAAATCCGATTCTGTTTTTTGATGTAATGAGTGAGAGTGAATCCGGTTGAATTGAGAAAGTGCCAAGAAGATCTTTTATAAAGAGATTGGAAAAAAGCGCGCTCAGCTTTGGTGCTCCAAGTGCTGAAGAAACCAAAGAGCCGCTTTTGCCCCCAAACGCAAGTAGGGCTAATATATCGTTAGTTGGCAGTGGTGGTTCGCTGTCAAAATGGAGCATCGGATTTTCTGTGTCTCCGTTGATAGTGATGAATATGCGATACCCTTTTTTTTCAGTTTTTAGATAGAGTTCGAGCATCGGAGAAGTTGGAGGACCGTAGAAGTTAAGCTGTGACGGCAAGATAAGAAATTTTGAATTGATCGTTTCATACAATCCTTTCAAAATTTTTACAGTGCCTAACACTTGAAGATCTTTTTGATACTCCTTATAAAGCATCAGGTCCGGTTGAAACCAGACATCGAGTTCACGTATCTTGTATCGCAACCTCTTTTTGGAATGGATCCTGATGGCTAAGGCTATGTGATCTTTGAAAAAGTTGGACCGGCTTTGTAGCTGTTCATCGAGGATGATAATATCTTTGTCGCTGATGGTCCGAACCTTTTTAGGCATATACGTGATAGTGGCCGAATCAAGTGTGACAGTTCCTTCTACATCGAAGTTGGTATTGTGAATGGTGGTATGAAGGTCGATTGCGGCGATGGCTTCGCCTTCGATGTTCGAGTATCGATATGCATCGGAATGGATGGAAATGGTTCCGCTTTTTTTAGCGATATCGTATCTCCCTTGTGCAAGAATGGAATCGTCAATCCAAAAGCTTTTGATCAAAAATGTTTGATTCTTTTTGATAAGTACCGATGGCTTTGTGGCATACACCCCGTGTCCTTTGATGACAAGGGCATAATAATCAAGAATGATTTTTTGCATATTGCCATGAAATTTTGCTTCGAAAAACTGAATATTGTTCAAAAAGGGTTTCTTTTTGGGGTGGATGGTTATCTTGGCTTCATACTTTTTTTTACGAAAATCGTATGTACCGCTGCATGTGCAGGGTACATCCTCTATAATGGGAATATCGGGATAAAAGGTCTTGAGAAGAGTAGTCGCTTTTTGTAGTGATTTGGATGCTGCTTGGAAGCTGATGGAGGATTGCTTTTTTGCAAATTGGATAGAAGTATCGTCAAACCGGATCGTTCCGTGATCCTTTTTAAATGATAGGTGAAAGATGTTGTTGTGAATGGTGAATGTTTTTTGGGATAGATTTGCATGCATGGAAGTTTTTGGCAGTTTTGATAATCGAAAGGGTGGTATATCTTTGAAAAAACGCAAGTTCGCTTCAATCGTTTCCCCTCTCCAACGACCCTCCGTCTGGAAGTAGTTGGAAAGTATATGAAAATTTCCCTTTTGTTCTTCACCTTTTGCTTTCAGTGCTACGGTAGCATCTTTTGGTATTTGAGGAAGTTTCACGACAGAGTAGAGCTGCAGTGGCGCTACATCGATGGAGAAGGTTTTGTCACTGTTCAGATTCGCTGTAATATGGAAAATGGAATTTCTCAAGAGAATTGCATGATGTTTCAAAGATCCGTTGGCTTCGAAATCGAAAGTTTGATAGCTTGTGTAGTCTATTTCTGGAAGGAAAGGTTTGTTGTGCAAACGGCCTTTTGCACTGTAGTGTAGATTCCCATCAAAGAGTATTTTTGCGGTTATGTTTGTATCTGCCAAGTTGTTATGGAGTGATGCTTTGATGGAAGCGTGAATTTTTTTGTAGTCATACACTCCTTTTGCTTTGATATTCTTTGCAAGAAATGATTGATAATGAACCTTTTGGCATGAGGCTTCGAAATCGACTTTTTTGGCAGAAATCATCAGCTTAAATGGGACAGTTGTGCTAACGACATCAGGATAAAGATTCTGTTTGGGATGTAATATCCCTTGTAGATTGACTTTCCCTTTTTTATAGATACCATTCGATTGTAATGTACCATAGGGCGTTTTTGCAAAAAGTCTATCGATGGTAGCTGTAGGAGGAGTAATATCATGCAGCTTTGCTGTTAGTTTATAGCCGTTTTTATAATATGCCGAGACAAAAGCTTTTTTTATCACGATACCTATAATGTTTTTGGATCCACCTTTGCTTTGTATGTTTTTGACAGTTTCTATAGCAAGTCCATTCACCTTTAAGTTATTGACAACCAAAATACCTTGTAAGAGAGGCAGATACTCAAACTCGATATCGGCTTTTTGAAAAAGAGGTTTGTGATGGTAGCGGCATTTTTGTATGGATAGATGGTGGAAAGATTCAAATCTGATATGACAAGAAAATCCGTTTTTTTGCAAAAGATTTTTGAGACTTTTTTGCAGGTAAAGGCTTTCCGTCTCTGCTACGAGCAAAGCCATAACAAGAAAAAGAGTGAACTGCAATAGAGAGAAAAGGGCTTTCAAAAGCTCTCTCCTATAAGGATGAAAAAACTGTTTTGGCTGATATTTTTGGGATCGATCCCGAAATATGCTTTGATATTACCAATAGGTGTAGGATAGATTGCTCCCAATCCGACACCATCTACGTATCTGTCTATCGTAAAACTTTTTCGAGAAAGATAGACTCTGTCCCAAAAGAGTGCTCCCAGGACATTTTTAAAAACCGGTTTTCGAAATTCAACAGTGGTTTGTAGAAGCGATTTTCCTCCAATATCGCAACTGCTATCCAATGCATGAATGGATCGGTAGCTATATGCCCTGTTGCTAGAAGAACCTCCTGCATAAAAATAGATAGATGGAGGGAGGTTGCCATTTGCGATAAGAAGCTGGCCAAATTTTGCTTTTGCATAGAGTTGTACTGATTCTAAGGGATAATACCATCCAAATGTAGTTTCTGTTTTTAAAAAGTTGCTGTTCGAGAAGGCTTTGAGAGAACTTTGTGCTTTGAGCGAAAGAAACCAACCTTTGGTCGGATCGATTTTTGAATCTCTTCGATCGAGAAAGAAGGTTATAGAAGGGTACAATAGTGTATAGTATCCATTACCTATACATGATTGTGTGCTTGTTACTCTCTCTTTGCGCAGCGTCAAACCAAAAGAGTAGGAAGAAAAAAAGTTTTTTTTGATCAATTTTGAGTTGATTTGAACCGAATCTGTCTGGAATGTGTCATATCTGTCTTTTGCGAGAGAGAGTCTATTGGTAATATCGTAATCGTTATCAAAAAGTGTGATGGATGGGTAAAAATCTTGGAAGCTGAGCTCTTTTTTGATGTCGGAATAGGTGAGAGTGATAGATGGCTGATGAAGGTGAAAATTGGTGTTTTTGTAAAAGAGGTTTATCAATGCACCTCTGTCGGTCTCAAAACCGATTCCCGCTTTGTAAATATTTTTTTTCTTTCGCTCTTTGAGATTGATATCCAAAAGGATGTGATTGTCTATCTTTTTGGAGTAGTCGATAAGAATGGATCGAAAATAGCCCAAGGAGTAGAGCTCTTTGTAACTCTCATCAACTCTTTCGAGACTAAACGGTTGACCTGGCTTGAAAAAGATATGATCTTGCACCACTTTTTTGGGAATGGTAGATTGTATTTGGATAGAGCCGATATCACATATTTGACCTTTTTTCAGATAAAGAACGATATAGGCGATTCTGTTTTTTTTGTAGATATAGGCTTTCGCATTCAATTCATAAGAGCAGTATCCTTTTTGTAAAAGAGCTTTTTTGATATCTTTTTTCATTTGGACAAAAGCGGGAACTATAAAACGGTCCCCTGTGTGGAAAGGAATAAGATGTTTGATGGGGAAATCACTCGTTACAGAGATTGCTGCAATTTTGATAGGTTCGTTTTCATCAATCATGAAAATAACACTATCGTTTTGAAACTTCGTATCGATAGAGACATCGAAAAAACCCTGTTCTTGATAAAAGAGTTTCAACTCTTCCAGTAATGAGGGGAGGAGTCGTGCTTCCACTTTGGGACGTAACTTTTTGAATAGAAGTTTTTGGCTGAGACTCTTTTCAAAACCAAGCTCATGGAAGAGTCTCTCTTTGTCAAAAGTCTGATTACCCTGAAAATCTATCCAGACCTGTGCTGCAAAAAGTGGAATACAAAGAAGTGTCACTATGAATAGTCGCATTTTGGTATTATATACAAATGCAAAAGCAAATCATCGATTTTTTACAATCTCAGCATCTTTTGAGCCTCTGCGTCGAGGGTCCTTACGCCGCGAGCTGCTTCTATGTATTTGATCAAACCAATCTCTCTTTGATTTTTGCAAGTAGCAAAGAGACTTTTCATATGCGTCAGATTCTGAAAAATTCAAGAGTAAGTGGTACCATTGCATTATGTGAAAAAAAAATTCATAAAATCCAGGGTGTACAGTTCATAGGCGATGTGAGGGAAGCTGCGCAGAGCGAGCGCAAACAGTACTTTCAAGCCTTCCCTGTTGCCAAAGCGATTGAGAGTAGCTACTGGGCTATAGATCTTGTATGGGTGAAGATGACGGACAATACCCTTGGCTTCAAAACAAAAATCGTATGGGGTGTCAATCCTTTTGAACAAGACGGTCTATGACATACTGTTCAAATTTGTGCTTTGGTATCTCTTTGTCGATCGCTTCTTTATATATTTGAGCAACCTCTTCGGCATATTTCTCATAAGGAAAGTGGGGTAGATATTTCTGCCAGGCCTCTTTGATAAGTCTTCTTGCGGCCTCTTCTTTGATCCTTTCTTCAAATATTTTGTAGGTTCCAAAAAAAAGGAGTGTGAACAGTATCGCTAAAATGATGGATACATGACAGTCGAGTGATTTTAAAAATCCATGGAAAAGAAGTGCCAATGGAATGATGATGAGGTTCCAGATGATAAAGTAGACCAGATAGAGTTTGAGCCTGCAAAACTTGACCCCCGGAATCATCTTGATATCAAGATTGTCCACGACAATTCGGTTCGCCTCCATCAATTCTCGAAAACGTAATGGGTATTTCGGTTTTTGAAAGGTATAGTCGATAATCTTTTGTACTATGGATTCAAACATGGAGTTTCCTTTGATAGACCAAGTATACCAAATCCTAAAAAGGTTTGACGATAACCATGATGACAATGATGATCATCAAAAGAGTAGGAACCTCGTTGTAGATCCGAAAAAACTTCCCATTTTTCTCGCACCGACCCTCTTTGAACCGTATAAGAAAATAGCGCAACGAGAAGTGATATATGATCAGTAAAAGTGCAGCTGTCAGTTTGATATGAAGCCACAGTCCGGTATGGAAAAGTTCTGGTGCCATCGCAAGCATTGCCGCTCCACTCAGTACCGATGCCCATAGAGCCGGAACTCCTATGAAATAGTAGAGTTTATGCTCTTGTATTTTGACGACCTGCACAAAACCTTCGTTGTTTTTATGTTCTGCATGGTAAACAAAGAGTCTTGGAAGGTAAAAAAGCATCGCCATCCAACTAATGACACTGATAACATGGAACGCTTTGATCCAGAGATAGGCGCTCATACATCTCCTTTTTGAGCGATTATATCAAATAAGCTATAATATTTGAAAGGAGTGGGTTATGAAGTTTTGTGCCTTCATCAAAGATATCGGGCTTCACTATATCGATGAAATTGAGCGATACAGTCATTTGGTGATTGATGAGCCACAAGACCCTGAGCATCTCCATCAGCTTCGTGTCTATACGAGACGCTGCCGTTCTATACTGAAAACATTGCAAAGATATTTTGATCAAAACTACATAGAAAGTGCACAAAAGCAGCTTGAAGAGATTACACAGCGAACAAACAGGGCACGGGATTTGGATGTGATGATCGATCTTTTGCAAGAGCACCCCATCCCTAGTGTTATGAAACCATATTTGGATCATATAGTCGACATACTTCACAAAATACGGGACGAAGAGTATGAAAAACTCACTCCCTTTCTTCGACAGATTCCTTCGTATCTGTCAGAAATGAAAAATATTGCATGCAAAAGCGATAAAGAAGCTTTGCGAGCGATCAAGTCAGCTATCAAAAAAAGAAAAAGAAAAATAGAGAAGATGCTTTTTTCAAATACCCAAACTGATTTGCATAAACTCCGTATCGAGTGTAAAAAACTTCGCTATCTGTATGAACTCTATGTTCTAGTCAATCCAAAGAAGAAATCCTCACTCAAAAGATTGAAAAAGATTCAGGATTTTTTGGGCATCATTCACGATAGGGAAATACAGTGCACCCACTTAAGAGATCTTGCTGCAAGGGATTTAGATATTGACGCTCTTTTGGCTTTGGGAAAAGTGATAGGAGATTTGGAGCAGGAAAAAGAGGAGTATCAAGCTAGGTTGAACCTGAAAACAATCAAAGATCTTCTTGAAGATGTTTGATGGCTTTTTTGATGCCTTTTAGAGCGATGGATGCCACTGGATAGGCACTTAGTGCTTGCAGAGGGATCAAGTGCGTATTGGGCGGTCTTTTGTTGAGGAGTGTGAGGGTGGCTTGAATATTGTATTTGGTATAGCTGTGCTTGAATGTTGCAAAAGGCTTTGGAGCAGACTCAATGGCGGGTAGTATAAACATATTTTTATAGAGATTTTTATTGGATCGTTCCATGGCGATATGACCGCTTTGCAAAAAGATGCCAAAATGGATCACTTTTTCCTCTCTTTTTGTTTTTTTCGTTTTTCCAAAAGAGTGTGGAGACTCTTTTCCTGCACACCACTGTTGTATCGGGCATTGATCACATAATGGATTTTTTGGCGTACATAGCAAAGAGCCCAGATCCATGAGGGCTAGATTGTGTTTTTTGGGTTCATTGGTGTTGAGTATCATTTGCGCCTTTTGTTGCACCTCTTTTTCATCCTGCAGAGCAAAAAATCGCATAATGACTCGTTTGATGTTCGTATCGACAACAGCGACTGGCTGGTTGTATGCAAAAGCGCAGATCGCGTTGGCGGTATAGGTACCTATGCCAGGTAGTTTCATCAGCTCTTTTGGTTCTTTTGGAAGAGTGTCTTTGCAAATTTTTGCACATTGTAAAAGATTTCTCGCTCTAGAATAGTATCCCAGTCCACTCCAAAGTGCCAAGACTTCATTTTCGCTGGCTTGTGCAAGGGCTTTGAGTGTTGGGAAGCGTTTTAAAAATTTCGGATAGTACTCACCTTCAACTCTACTGACTTGGGTTTGTTGCAGCATGATTTCGCTAAGATAAATTTTATAGACATCTTGCGTTTGGCGCCAAGGAAGTTCGTGCCGACCATGTTTTTCAAACCATTCCAACAAAACTTTGTGCAATCGTGTTAATTCCATGAGGCAGGATCGAGGTTGTAGTATTCTTTCAAAAGGTTATACAGTTCGGGTTCTTCTTTTTGGAGTTTTTTCGGTTTTTCGAAAAAGTATTCTGTAGCTACCGCAAAAAACTCCGCTTCGTTGGTAGCTGCATAGGGATCGAGAAATCCTTTATGGTGATGTTTAAGCTCTTTTTGAAGTTTTTTGTACTCTTGTGACATGATTTGGGACCATCTGGAGTAGAGTTTTAAAGGAAGGGGAGGTGTTCCGTCTGCCACGCCATCTTCCATATCGAGCTGATGGGCAAATTCGTGCAGTCCCACATTTTTGCCGTCAGTTGGATTCAAATCACCTGCAACCAGATCTTTCCAGCTTAAAACAACTTCTCCTCCTTGCCACGCTTCTCCAAGGAGTATCTGGTTTTGCTCTGTCACAATCCAACCATGCTGAATCTTCTCTTTTTTGAAAACCGCTTCGGGATAGAGAAAGATCGATTTGACATGTTTGTATTCACACCTGTCATGGCCGATTGTCAGCAAGCAGGCATTGGCTGCTATGAGAACCTTTTTGGTTGTGTCTATTTTTATCCCTTTACCGATGAACTCTTTTTCGCGGATAAATGTAAGGATACAGGCTTTCAGTCTCCTTTGCAGCTCCTTTGGCAACTTTTCATATAAAGGGAAATAGCGACGCAAAATGTCGGTATATGGGAATCTGCCAAATCGTTTATGGAGTTTATAGCGTGCATCCGTTACCATAAAGAGGTACATCTGATAGATAAGCACACTCAATAAGATAAGACCGAAAAGAGACAAAAGTAGCAGATAATATTGCATACGTCATTGTATAATAAATCAAAATAGCAAGTCAAAAGGAGGGTGCCATGCATTTCGAAAAGGATGTCCAAAAAACGAAAGAGTTTCTCAAAGATTTTGCACAGGTCGCCTCATTGGAAGATATCCAACAAGCCAACAGGATTGTGCGAGCGGTATTGCGAGTATTGCGAAGACGAGTGGCCCCTCAAGAGTATCTTGATCTGCTAGCTCAGCTTCCTATCTGCATCAAAGCCGAAGGGGTAGAGGGATGGAGATTGAGTGAATTTCCCGATAAGTCTATAAGAAAAGTGAAAAATTTTATCGAAGCAGTGATGAAAGAGGATCGGGGATCCCATAAAGATTTTGGTGACGATCCTGAACGTGCGAAAGCATTGGTCAAAGCCTTTTTTGCCTTTTTGAAGCGTCATATTAGTCCGGGTGAAATAGAAGATCTTGCAGATGAACTCCCTGAAGAGATCAAAAAGTTTGTGCAAGAGGCTTGAATTTTACGAGTAAGAAGCAGTCAGCTTTGCAATATCGTCTATTAAACTGATTAATCTATTGCTGGTGTGATGCATTTTTTCGAGATACTCTTTTATATCTTTATCTGAACCCATCTCTTTGAATGCTTGTGCTTCATATGCCAGCTCATGCAGTTGGTGATGGAGCGGAATTAATCGTTGCAGTTTTTGTTGTATAAGTTTTTTATTTTTAATCTTTGTAACCTCTTGCTGAAATTCTTGCAAATATTTGGAAAGTGCACACGTTTTTTCATCTATTATAGGAAGATCATCACTTTTTCCAGTTAAAAACTCCTCGATCTTCTTTATCCACGCTTTATGCTCCATTTTTGCATACAAAAGTTTCAAAGAATCCTTTTTGGACACACTATCATGATAAAGATAGTTTGTTACTTTGTATTGTGTGATCCATTGAAGAGCATCTTGCAGTTTTTTTGGTTTCGCAATTTCATATCCTTGAATATAATGGATACCTATTTCGTTTAAAGTAGGTATGATATCCGATGTTTCCACCCCAAGAGCTATTACATCTTTTAAAAATGCTTCAGCAACTGCATAGGATCCTTCCAATATGGCAAAATTTTCTATATCCTGGATGGCGTTGATGATTAAACTCTTATCAACTTTGATAAAATCAAACGGAAAATTGATAAAATGGGTCAAGGTGAAATATTCTCCTTTGAAGTTGTCTATTAAAATCTTGATACCATGTTTTTTACATACTTCAAATATATCATGATTGCTGCTTCTATTTTCTCCTAGTCCTTTTTCTTCAATTTCAAAAATAACAAGGTCGCAATGTTCAAATGTACTGAAAATTTCATCGATCATCTCAATAAATTTTTTATGGTAAAAAATATTGCTGTCGATATTTATGGAAATGTATGGGTGAAAGCCGTTGCTTATGAAGCTTTGTAAATCATGCATAGATTGCACAATGACAAATTTATGAAGTTTTAAAAGTGTTTCGAAACTTTTAATATATGATAAAAATGCAGAAGGGACCAAGAGGTCTTTATGATATAAGTTCCACCGTACTAATGCTTCGAAACCGAAAACCGATCCCTGTTTGGTATCGATGATGGGCTGATAATATACAATGAACTCTTTATTTTTCATACCTTTGTCAAAATCAAATTTTGATCGCGTTTCCAAAACTTTATCATCAAAAAAGACATATCGGTTTTTTCCCGTTGTTTTTGCTTTGTACATAGCAATATCGGCTTCTCGTATCAAATGTTCTGCATCTTTGTCTTTATTGTACTCTCTTGGAAAAAAGGTTATCCCTATGCTTGCAGTGGCTTTTAATTGGTGTCCATTTATATCGACCGTTTTTGAAGCGGCCTCTAAAATTCTATAAAATATGCTATCGTTAAAACTTCTCATCTCAATATCTTGTATGATTCCTAAAAACTCGTCTCCACCGATTCTTGCGATTGTATCTTCACCTCGTATCACTTCTTGTAGATTTTTGGCTACTTTTTTTAAAAAGATATCTCCCACCTGGTGACCATATTTGTCATTTATCTCTTTGAAGCCATCAAGATCGATGTACAATACGGCAATCATCGAACCTCTTCTTTTTGCTCGTTCCATTGCGACTTGAAGCCTATCGATTGCTAAGGCTCTGTTGGGAAGACCAGTTAAAGGATCATGGTAGGCAGCATATTCCAGTTTTTTTTCTTGTTTTTTTATCCTACTTATATCTTTGACAAAAAGAATATAGTATTGTAAACCATTGATTGATAAAGGAAAACCACTGATCATAACGGGGAGGAGTGATAGAGACCGGGCATTTTTTATCCAACACTCATTGATAAATTTTTTCCTGTTTATGATTGAGTCTAAAACGGTTTTATTCTTACAAAAATCTATATAATCTTTAAAAAACTGCAAGATATTGATATGATCCAATTCCGATCTTTTCATGCCCGCCATATTCATAAAAGATTCATTGATATCAAAGAGATTATTTTTTTCATCGAATATGATTATCCCATCTAAAGATGAGGAGAAGATATCTTTATAAATTTTTAGATGTTCTTTGAGTTTTTGTTCTTTGTCATATCTATCAAGGAGTTGGATGCTGTTTTTGATATGGGCATTCAATATGGAGAGAATGAGATTGATGAGTCTTTCCCTATCCTCTTTCATTATCGTTTTGCTATATTCTATAGCTTCTGCCTTCTCTTTACCTTCTTGTATGAGCTTGGCAGCGATTCCTAACACTCTATCGTGATTTAAAATATGGTGCGCAAGCCATTGGGCCAAATATTCTAAAAGAGATAGAACATCCCTATTTTGTACACTCTTGTTTTCATATTTTTTGGAAAGGGAATCGATCGTCTCGATGAAACTTTGATGGACTTTTTTATGTGTGCTATATTCTTGATCATCTGGAAAATATTTTTCCCACAACTTCTCTTCGGTAGTGAAATGGTAGATAGTATACTCTTTGAGTCTCCTCAAGATCGATTGTAAATCTTTTGTTTTTCTCTTTTCATCGTCTTCTTCGATTATATTGGAGATTGCATTGAGGATATCTACCAGTTTTTTATGTTGCATATCGATCTCTTCGATACCGATCTCAAAACTTTTATACCAGGGAAAGATTTTGATCATATTATTCCTTATGGCAAGATAAGCCCTTATCTATGTGACAACACAATTGTATCCAAAACCCTTGAGGATTCTTTTTTGAAAAGATATGCGAGTGTGATAAGAGGTAGAGTCTAATGGTGGAGCATACCGGGCTCGAACCGGTGACCTCCACGCTGCCAGCGTGGCGCTCTCCCAGCTGAGCTAATGCCCCGTAAGGGTTGCAATTATATCAAAATTTGCTACAAAATCAAAACAGTTCGAATATGGCTACTGTCACCCAGATGCCAACAGTCAAAAAAAGTGAAAGAAGAACTGCTGCCGCTCCCGCATCTTTGGCAGCTTTTGCCAAAGGGTGATGATTGGGGGAAACGAGGTCGACGACCCGCTCTATCGCACTGTTGAGAAGTTCTGTGATGAGTGGAATGAACAGCGATGTCTGCAAAATAGTTTTCGATAGAAGTGCAATCGGTAAAAGCCAAAAGGTTATGGAAAATAGAAAAAAGAGTATGACTTCTATTTTGAAGCTGGTTTCACTCCGCCAGCACTCGATAAGACCATCAAGTGCATAGCGTGCGTTTTTAAAAAGATGATATTTTGGTTGGTTTCTCATTGGACAAAAAAGCTTTGAGCCTCTTTTTTTGTCTCAAATGGAGAAGTTTTTATGGTGGTTTGGCCTATTTGCACATCATACTCATTTTCAGGTTTTGCTTTTGAGTATGTCAAGGCGATTTTTGCCGCAAGTTCCTTGTCCTCGTTACTAGCCGTTTTAGAAATCAGACTCAAAGGGCCTGGCAATGGTAAAGTGAATTTTTCATATTTGGTCACCTCTATAGCTCCCAATTTCTCATTTTCCTCTTTGTTCCTGCTCACTACCAGTTTTGCTCCCCCAGGAAGTCTGAAGTGTCTGCCCCATTTGAGTACGTCGATATCTTCAAGATCGAATGAGTCATATTTGATATGGTCTCGTATTTTGGTACTAAAATTCTCATCTGTCAGGAGGCATCCACCGCTTGGACTCTCGTAATCTTCTATTCCATATTTTTTGGCAAGCTCCATTTGTACCTCACGGCTTCTTCCGCTGATGCCATATAGCTTCTCTCTATCGACCCATCCTTTTTGCTCTGGAAGAGTAGGCGGAAGGAGTTTAGCGCTTAACGGTCTCAAAATGAGCCCATCTGCCTCTGAGAGATCTTCTACTTTTTTCAGTGCATCAAATCGTTGGCTCATAGGGCGTTGTCCAACTACTTCACCACTTATGACAAAATGAGCATCAAATTTTGGTAGCAGAGCCTTTGCCACTCGGATCATATTGGCATGACAATCGATACAAGGGTTGAAGTGCTTTCCGTAGCCATATTTTGGATCAAAAAGAATATCTTGGATGAACTGTTCCCGGATATTGACTATTTCCAGTTTTGCACCAATTTTTTGGGTAATTTTTTCCAGATACTCTTTTTTCTGTTCTGCGTTTCTGCCGCCAAATCCGGTATCGAAATGAAGACCGATAACATCGACTCCTTGATCAATGATCAATTTCATGGCCAGAAGACTGTCCAGTCCTCCGCTAAAAAGTGCGAGTGCTCGAATTTTACTCAATGATCAACTCCCCCTCTTTTAATCTTTTGATGTTCTCTTTGTATTTTCGAATCAAAAAGCTTTTTTGGTTGAAAGGAAAGTCTCCTTTGACAACCTCTTGAATTTTCTGTTCGTAATATTTTATCAAAAAGACTAATAACTCGCTCCGTATATGCTCTTCTTCGAATACTAAAATATCTTCATTGAGTAAAATCGAGCGTATTTTTGGGTGGTCTACTCTGTTTTGCAAAGTGAGTTCAAACTCTTCTTGATGATAGGTAAAATGGCTGGCATCGATAATATCCAGTATGATGTCTACCGTATGGGGTTTTGTAAGCATCGTTTTTATGATACTAAGCTCTTTGGGATCATGTACCTCCATTGTATAGTTCACATCTTTTTTTTGCTGTGGGTGCAGCACTATTTTAGAGGGTAAGATATTTAGCAATGCCGCTAGATACTCTTTGTACTCTTCTTGCAAAAGAGGTGATAAAGTTTTGAGAAAGTCTATTCCTTCAAAGAGAGCTTTCTCTTTCTCTCTTGGGTTTTTAATGTCATATTTTTGTACGGTTTTTTCAAGAACAAACTCTACAAATGGGATAGGCTTGGCAAAGAGACGCTGCAGTTCTTGAAGTTGAGCTTTTTTTACCATATCGGCAGGATCCTGGTCTTGGGTGAAAATAACTACGCCACCTTCGATATCTGCTTTTGTGAGCATCTTAGAAGCTTTCAAAGCTGCTTCGATACCCGCTCTGTCGCCATCATAGGCAAGAATCACACGCGGCTCTCCTTTTCTAAGAAGCGGCAGATGCGAGGGTGTCAAAGCAGTCCCCAGTGTTGCTACAGCATTTTGAAAACCTGCTTGGTGCAGCATCACTACATCCAGATACCCTTCACAGACGATCAGCTCTTTTTTCTTGTAGATCTCTTGTTTCGCAAGATGGTAGCCATAAAGAATTTTTGATTTGTGAAAAAGTTTCGTTTCTGGAGAGTTGAGATATTTAGCCGGATGATTCGTTATGGTTCTACCCCCAAATCCCACAAGGGCTCCATTTGGTGAATAGATCGGAAAAGTGATACGCTCAACAAGTCTTGCATAGACTCGTCCCGAATCTTGGGAGAGGATACCAGTTTGTATCGCGTCTTGCAAAGGAATGAACTCTTTTTTGAGATATTGGATTTGTGTATTGCCCTCTGGAGCGTAGCCGAGCTCAAATTTTTCGATCGAATTGTTGGCAACCCCTCTTTGTTTGAGGTAATCCAGTGCCTTTTTTTTGGAAAAGAGTTCCTTTTTATAGAGTCTGTTGATGGACTCTAACGCTTTAAAAAGATTGCTGCTGGACTCTTTTGATCCTATTCTTTGCAAAGAGAAATTATACATTCCAGCAAGTTTTTCGATGGCCTCTGGGTAGCTCAGTTTTTCATATTCCATCAAAAATTTGATCGCATCTCCTCCGGCACCACACCCAAAGCAGTGAAAAATCTGTTTGGAAGGACTGACAACAAAACTTGGAGTATCTTCTTGGTGGAAAGGGCAAAGCGCTTTATAGTTGGAACCCGCTTTTTTGAGTTCTATGTAGTTACCGATAACATCAACGATATCGACGATATTTTTGAGCTGTTCTATGGAGTTTTGATCTATCATAGGGGTATTATAGTATAATTCCCACAAAGGAGCTTGCTTGGACTTTTTGGTGGGATACCGCGATCCTCTTTTTGGTCTGATTATCTTTTTTGGTCTTATCTTTATCATCTCTTTTTTCAGCTACGCATGGGGGCTTTTTAAGAGCAAAAAGCAAAAAAATTCGTTAGAGCAGTTTTTTAAGCGGTTTGATGAAAACGCCAAATCGGAGCCTTTGCAGTTTTCAGGAGAAGAGAAAGAGAGAGAGGCTCTCGTACAGCTTGCCAAGGCTTATACAAAAAATGGAGATTTTGAAAAGGCGATAGGAATCTATCTGCAGCTAAAAGAGTCTACCGATGATATCCAAGAAAGAGTGCTCATACTCAAGCAGCTTGCAAAACTTTACTACAAAGCCGGATTTCTGGCCCGAAGTATCGAGATATATGAAGAGATTTTGCGGTATTTTCCAAGATCAGCGGATGTTCTTTTTGAGTTGATGCTGATATATGAGAAGATGAATGATATGCAAAACGCTCTTAAAATCAAAGAAGCACTCGACGAACTCGGTCATACCAGTTCTGATGCCAACTATCTCATGGCTAGAAAATTTATAGTTTCCAATGAAATTGATGATCTTGTGACGCTTTATAAAGAGCATCCTGCTCTTGTGCGAGTTATTTTCACCCATCTTTTCAAAACAGACCCTCAAATGGCTTGGAGCGTATTGGACCCGAAAGATTATGAACAGGTTGTAGATATATTATGGAGACTGGAAAAGGATCAGATTCGAACAGACCATCCTTTTTTGCAAGCGCTCTATACCGCCAAAGGGTATGGAAAATTTACAGAAACAAGTGACATATTCGAGTTCGATGTTTTGATACACTATCCAAAAGCGGATCTTGATTTTGAGTATCTGTGTCCAAAATGCAAAAATATCTTTCCATTTGCCTACAGTCGATGTCCCAATTGCCAAAGTGTAGAGTCACCGAAAGTGGAATTGATTTTACGACCAAAGGAAGAAAAACGTGAAGAAAGTTTCTCTGTTTAGTGACGGATCGAGCCTTGGAAATCCAGGACCGGGAGGGTACTGTGCTATTTTGCGTTATAAAGACAATGAAAAGATCATCAAAGGAGGTGAACCCCATACAACCAACAACAGAATGGAACTCAAAGCTGTGATAGAAGGTTTGAAGGCTCTTAAAGAGCCCTGTATAGTAACTGTCTATAGTGATTCTAACTATGTGGTTCAGGCGATCAACTCATGGCTTTCAGGATGGATCAAAAAAGATTTTAAAAATGTGAAAAATCCGGATCTTTGGAAGGAATTTATCGAAGTTGCAAAACCGCATCGCATCAAGGCAGTTTGGGTAAAGGGTCACAGTGGTCATGAGGAGAATGAGAGGTGTGACAAAATTGCCAAAGAGATGGCAAAGGAAGCGGGAATTGGATAGAATAACAAAAAAGAGAATGAGAGAAGAAGAAGCCATTCTTTTTCTCTGGTTCTTCTAAAGAGGTGATTGATGAAACAGTTGGAAGAGTTTGAAAAAAAACTCGGTTACAGTTTTGAAGATAAAAAGCTTTTGAAAGAGGCATTGACGCACAAAAGCTATAAGAGTCCTGTGAATAACGAGCGTTTGGAGTTTTTGGGTGATGCTGTTTTGGACCTGGTGGTAGGAGAGTATCTTTTTAAAAAGTTTCCCAAAGCAAACGAAGGAGAGCTTTCGAAACTTCGTGCATCACTAGTCAATGAAGAGGGATTTGCGAAGTTGGCGCAAAAGCTTGATATCGGAAAATATATCTTCATCTCCCAAGCAGAAGAGAATAATCAAGGACGAACAAAACCGAGTCTTCTCTCCAACGCTTTTGAAGCGGTCATGGGCGCTATATATCTCGAAAAAGGACTCGAAAAGGTTCGTGAACTCTCCTTGAAACTTTTGGAAGAAGCCTATCCAAAAATCGACCTTGACTCTTTGTTTAAAGATTTTAAAACCGCGTTGCAGGAATTCACCCAGGCGCATTACGGTATAACTCCTACATACAAGCTTCTTGGCTCAAGCGGGCCGGATCATAAAAAAGAGTTCGAAGTGGCGGTGCTGCTGCATGAAGAGACGATTTCCACTGCAAAAGGACGAAGTAAAAAGGCCGCTCAGCAAGAGGCTGCAAAAGAGGCACTCAAAATCTTGAAGGCACGCAATGAATAGTTTTGGCAAACGACTTATCATGACGACCTTTGGGGAGTCTCACGGAAAAGCTATCGGATGTGTTTTAGATGGCGTACCGGCCGGGCTGGATATAGATGAAACATTTATACAAAATGAGCTGGATCGTAGACGTCCTGGAAAAAGCAAATTCGCCACGGCACGAAAAGAATTAGATGAGGTGCAGATTTTAAGCGGCGTATTTGAAGGGAGAAGTACTGGTACGCCTATTGCGATGGTGATATTCAACAAAGACCAAAAAAGCAGAGATTACTCCAATATCAAAGATATCTTTCGACCAGGTCATGCCGATTTTACCTACTGGCATAAATATGGCATCAGGGATTATCGGGGTGGTGGCAGAAGCAGTGCCAGAGAGACTGCTGCCAGGGTTGCCGCAGGTGCGGTTGCGAAGCTTTTACTCAAAGAGTTTGGCATCGAAGTGGAAGCCGGTGTGTGTGAAGTAGCTGGAATCGAGGCGAAAGAATTTGATTTTGATTATGCAAAAACAAGTGAGATATTCGCACTAGATCCTTATGTTGAAACTTTACAAAAAGAGGCTATTCTAAAAGCCAAGGAGGCGCACGACAGCGTTGGGGGTGCGGTGCTCGTTCGAGCTACCAATCTTCCCGTGGGGCTTGGAGAGCCGATCTACTATAAATTGGATGCGGTACTCGCTGAGGCACTCATGAGTATCAACGCAGCGAAAGCTGTCGATATCGGTTTGGGTCGAGAAGCCAGTAGGTTGTATGGATCCCAAAACAATGACCAGATCACCAAAGAGGGTTTTATTTCCAATAATGCCGGAGGTATATTGGGCGGTATCAGCAACGGTGAGGATGTGATAGCAAAAGTGTGGTTCAAGCCAACGCCCTCTATTTTTCAAAAACAGCGATCCATCGATGTAAACGGCAATGAGGTTGAAGTGGAACTCAAAGGCAGGCACGATCCGTTTGTAGCTGCAAGGGGAAGCGTTGTTGCTGAAGCGATGATGGCTTTGGTCATAGCGGATATGCTTTTACTCAATGCAACAAGCCAGCTCTCTCATCTCAAAAAAGTCTATTTATAAGCCGATAATGAGACAAAGGAGATATTATGAATGTCTCAAGTGTCAATGATATAGCAGCATATTCCATATGGCAAAAACAGCAAAGTGTCAAAAACCACGTAGAAGTTTCTATGCTGAAAAAAGCGATGCAATTGCAGCAAGAAATGATGCAAAAGATGTTAGAGGGTATCCAGCAAACAAGTGGTGCGAAAACACCACCTCCCAATCCAAACGGAACGATTAGCCTGTATGCTTAATCTTCGCTATAAGGAAGTTCTAGTGCTTTGATGTGCGAGATGGCACTGCCGGCGATCCCTTTGATGCTGGCGTACATACTGATTGTATTTTCCAAAACCTTTTCGATCTGTTTTTGACGCTGCTTCCAGATCCTTGCCATTGCCCGTTTTTCTGCTTCAAGATCTTGTTGCATCTGAGTAAAGCCTTCCACAATCGCTTCGATCTGCATGCGAAACTCATCTGAGGTGAGATAGCTATAGAGCATTGCCATCTTCTCTCCTCTGTTTTCCTGGCTTTTTTTGATGAGGGCTATTTTGATGAGATTTTCGCGTAAAATGGCGCTTAGGGCTTTGAACTCTTCAAAACTGCATACCCATACTCCATCCACAAAGCCCATACGATCCATACCTTTTGGCATACTTTGTGTCACGAGCACTCCTATATCGCAACCAATGTTTCGCATATCGGCCTTGAATTTTTCGATCCACTCTTTTTTGAACTCTTTTGCCCTCTTGCTTTCATAATATATTTTGCCGCAGTTTTGCAGCTCCCTTGTATTGACAATCTGGATACAGTCTGCCCCTCTTTGCCCCTTTTTGATCTCTTCGATCGTATCGAATGGAAACTGGTTTTTCAAATACTCTTCAATGGCAAGCTCTTGTACCTCTCCTTGAAGCTGCTGGGAGGTTAGTTCTGCTTTCCTTTTGGCCTCTTCGAGTTGATGTTTGAGATCTTCGAGCTGTTTCTCTTTCTCTTTGAGTTTGAGTTCATTTTCTTGAGCCAACTGTTTCGCAAGCTGCTCTTTCGCCTTGGATAGTTCTTCACTTAACTCTTTTTGGGCTTGCAGCCTGGCCTGCCGGATGGCCTCATCTTTTTGGCGTTTGAGTTTTTCTATCTCTATTTTTGCTTCGTTGAGCTCTTTCACTTGATTGCTTTTCTCTTCCAGCTCTTTTTCAAGGCTCTCTATGATCGATTTTTGCTCATTTTCGAGCCGTTTTTTTATTTCCCTTTCTAGATTTTGCCGCTCTTTTGAAAGAAGCTCTTGAGCCAGTTGGTTTGCTTTTGCTTCCAGTGCCGTCTCTTTTGCTTTGAGAGCCTCTTCCTGGACTTTGAGCTTTGAGAGTTCATTTTTATACTGCTTTCTATGTTCCTCAATCTCTTTTTGCAGCTTTGCTTTGGCTGCTTTTTCTATCTCTTCGTAAAGTGTCTGGTTGATATCGATTACATAGCCGCAATTAGGACATTTGATGGTATGCATGCTCTTCCTTTTAAAAAAGTGTCGGTTGTAAGGCTTTTGGTCGAAAGCTTTTTCGATGAATAGGAGAAAAGCCATATCTTTGTATCGCTTCGATATGCTCCTTCGTTCCATATCCTTTGTGTTTACAAAAGCCATATTCTGGATACTCTTTATCCATTTCACACATGATGCGATCTCGTGTGACCTTAGCCAAAATTGAGGCCGCCATGACCTCTTTTATGGTTTGGTCAGCTTTGATTACGGGTTCGATGTTTTCAACACCGAATTTCGAATTGCCATCGAAAATATAACGCTTTGCATGAAGGGCGCTAATAATCTCTTTGAGTCCTTGGGAGATACAAGCTGAAATACCTATTTGATCAATTGTATCGTTATCGATGATGACGATTGTATATTGTGTGGCGTTGATGATTTTTTCATAAAGCTTCTCTCTTGCTTGAGGCGAGAGTTTTTTGGAGTCATCAAGCTTGTAAACTCTTTGTGTAAAAACAACTCCTGCCATAACTAATGGCCCTGCCAGTGGCCCTCGTCCGGCTTCATCTATACCGCAAATTTGCAATATACACCTCAAAAAGTTTGATATAATAATTATAGTTTAATAAAAAGGATTTGTCATGATAATAGTGGAAGTTGATGATTTGAAAAAAGATATATTGAATATTTTGAAAAGAGTTGAAAAAGGAGAAGAGATAATTATCGAATTTGGTAAAACAAAATTTGCAAAGATTGTTCCTATTAAAAAGCAACGAGAATTTGGCATTTTAAAAGGTCAGGCTAAAATTCCAGAGGATTTTGATAAAGAAGATAGCGAAATAAATAATATGTTTTACGGTAAATAATGAAAATTTTAATCGATACTCATATCTTTTTGTGGCTTTTGTATGAACCTGAAAAACTTTCAATCTCTATTCTGGAAACTTTAGCAAGCGAAGATAATGATCTTTTGTTAAGTTCTATCAGTATAGCTGAAATTTCTATCAAAAAATCTCTTCATAAATTAAATGTTGAATTTGATTTGGATTATGTTTTGGAAAAATTGGATATAAAAACTTTAGATTTTGATGCAGAAAGTGCAATGAAGTTGTATGAGATTCCATATTTTCATAAAGATCCTTTTGACAGGATGCTTATATCACAAGCTTTAGTCCATAATTTGGTTGTTGCAACCGTTGATGAGAAATTTAAATTTTATGAACAACTGGGCTTAATACTACTGAAATCTAATTCTTAATAATCTCATCCACTCCTTCAAAAAACTCACAAATGCTCTAACATTCAAAACTTTGATGATTTTAGCCATGTACAAATTATATATTTATAATATTTTCACTCTTTCCCCACAGCCCATGCATAAAAGGGCAGAATTTCACATGGAATATCCCCAACACTATATCGAAAACTGCTTCCTATAGTTATAACTTCTATTTTTTTAAGGGCTATTTTGTTCCTTTTTAGGATTTGATCAATTTTTTCTTGGATCCTGATTTCATTTCCGAAAGGAATAGGGAGGATTAGCCGCTCTTCATCTGGAATATAAAGACCCATTGGTTCAAGATAGTAAACTTTTTTATCAGCGATTTCCAAAAAGACCATGTTTTCAAAGCTTTTTGGAAACTCTTTTTGCGTAAAGAGTCTTGATTTTATGGTAAAGTCATGAAAAAAGAGCTTTTTAGCACCCCTTGTGGCTCCATATTTATCTATCGCATAAATGTATCCGTTCTTCTGCCACGATTCAAAGAGGGCATAAAATCTATCTTTGGAAATACGATATCGCTCTTTGATGCGATTAAAAAGAAAATAGACAGATGAGGTGTAGCCTTGATAGTAAGCAATCTCTTTAAAAATTTCGAAGTCCTCTTTGAAAGTGAGATAGAGAAGATTTTGAAAATATTTATCCTTTTTGAAGTCGTCAATTTTGGAAAGTTCAGGATAGTTTCCATTTTTTAAAAAATTGTTGAATGCAATTTTAATATCTGTTTTCTTTTCAAAAAGTAGATACTCTTCAAAATCAAGATTATTGAGCTGATAATGTGTGAAACCTTCAATGGAAATATTCTCATGAGATGCAATGATGAGATATTGAGTGTTTGGTAAAGGAATATGATCATTCCAACCATAAAGTACAATAGCTGCAATTGCATTTTTATTGATGAATGATTGAACTGAATCGAGAGTGACACTATTGGCACGGACATCGTCGAAATCAATCCAAAGAACCTCTTTTTGATCAAAATAGGTTCGTATAAAGGATTGTAAGAGTGCATACTTTCCACAAAATTTTGGACCAGTCAAAAGCATTTTTTCTCTAAGCGTTAGATCCAGTTTTCTTGGTAGAAAAGTATGCTTGGTTACGCTGTTTTCATAAAAGTATTCAATCGCTTTCATTTTCCTTCCTAAAAGGAAATAAATTGTAAAAATTATAGCGAAAACTCTTGATTTTCCAAATCGCTTTGTCTATAATGCAAGCTCCGAATTAGGTTGCTTCGGCAACGAGTTCTTTGTGAAAGGCGACAATGGAAAAGATTCGACTTAAGCTTCGTGCTTACGATCACCGGGTTTTAGATAGAAGTGTCTCAGCTATCGTTGAGGCTGTGAAGCGAACGGGAGCAGAGATCAGAGGTCCGATTCCCTTACCTACAAAAATTAGAAGATATACGGTTCTTAGATCACCACATATCAACAAAGATTCAAGAGAACAGTTTGAGATAAGAATTCACTCACGACTTATTGATATCGTTTCGGCAACGCCTGATACAGTCGATTCGTTAATGAAACTCGACTTGGCGCCAGAAGTGGATGTCGAAGTACGGTCAATGGGTGAATAAGGGGAGCAGATGGAATATATCGTAGAAAAAATTGGAATGAGCAGAACCATTTCGGTTCCAAGTGTTCCTGTAACACTTTTAAAGGTAAAAGAAGCAAAAGTTTGTGAACTTTTGGAAGGTGGGAAGGCAATCGTTGCATATTCTCAAGGCAAAAAACGAAACAAAGCGATCGAAGGGCAACAGAAAAAATATGGATTAAGCCCAGAATTTAACAGATTTATAAAATTGAAAGTTACCAATACAGAAGCTGGCGATCTTGATGTGACACCACTCAGTGAAGCGAAAAGAATCAAAACAAGCTTCAACTCAAAAGGTCGAGGTTTCAGCGGTGTTGTAAAACGATGGAATTTCGGTGGTGGTCCAGATAGCCACGGTTCACGATTTCACAGAGCACCAGGTTCTGTGGGTATGTGTGAATGGCCTGGACGAATTATGCCAGGACAAAAGATGCCAGGACAGTACGGAAACAAAAAAGTGACTGTTCAAAATGAAGTTGTTAGTTTTGATCCAGAGAATATGATTTTGGTGGTAAAAGGTTCGATCCCTGGACCTAACGGAGCACTTGGTAAAGTAAGGATTGTGAAATGAGTAAAGCAGTAGTTTTAAATGAAAATTTTGAAAAAGCTAGTGAAGTAGCACTTCCTGAGCATTTTCAAGGAATCAACCCACACAACCTTTATCTCTATGCCAAAGCGTATGCCGCGAATTTGAGAGCAAACAATGCGCATACGAAAAGCAGAGGCGAAGTGAGTGGTGGTGGACGAAAGCCTTGGCAGCAAAAAGGTCGAGGTGGTGCACGAGCCGGATCGATCCGATCACCTTTGTTTGTTGGTGGTGGCGTTGCATTTGGTCCGAAAAACACCAAAAACTACACACAAAAAGTGAACAAAAAGCAAAAAAGAAAAGCGCTTGAATTTGCACTCAATGAAAAAGGTGAACAAGGTGCACTATTTATCGTGGATTCTATTGCAGTAGAGTCTGGAAAAACAAAAGATGCAGCGGCAATAGTAAATAAAATCGGTGCACGAGATGTCTTGGTAGTAAAAGAGAATATCGATGAAAAAACGTTTTTGGCATTTCGAAACCTGCCAAATGCATATTTGATCGAACCGAACGAACTGAATGCGTATCTTGCAGCTGCTTTTAGAGCTGTAGTGATCGAAAGACCAGTTTGGGAAAAAATCGTAAAAGAGGGCTAAGATGGCAGATATAACAGATATCAAATCAATCATTTATACTGAAAAGAGTTTGGGCCTTCAAGAAGAGGGATATGTTGTTATCCAAACAAGTGAGAAAATGACAAAGAATCAGCTTAAAGCTGTTTTGAAAGAGTATTTTGGTGTTACTCCTGTAAAAATCAACTCCCTTCGAATGAAAGGGAAGACAAAACGATTTCGAGGAGTAGAAGGAAAAAGAGATAACTATAAAAAATTCTATGTGAAGCTCCCAGAGGGCGCAAGCATAGAAAGTTTAGCGGTGTAAGGATAGAGACATGGCAGTAAAAAAATATAAACCGTATACGCCCAGCCGACGCTTCATGAGCGTTGTTGACAGCAGTGATATCACTGCAAAACCTAGTGTTCGAAAACTTTTGGTAAAACTCCCGGCACGTGCGGGACGAAACAACCAAGGACGAATTACTTCCAGACACAGAGAAGCTGGAGCTAAAAAACTGTATAGAATCATCGATTTTAAACGAAACAAATATGGCGTACCAGGACGTGTGGCGACAATTGAATACGACCCATACAGAAACTGTCGAATTGCATTGGTTGTTTACAGAGACGGTGATAAAAGATATATCATCCAGCCAAGTGGTCTTAAAGTTGGCGATACTGTAGAAGCAGCTGAAGCCGGTCTAGATGTATTGCCAGGCAATGCTATGAAGCTTAAAAACATCCCTGTCGGTACTCTTGTGCATAATATCGAAATGAAGCCTGGAAAAGGCGGACAGCTTGCGCGAAGCGCCGGAGCATATGCACAGATTATGGGCCGAGAAGACAAATATGTCATTTTGCGACTTCCAAGTGGCGAAATGAGAAAAATTCTTGGTGAGTGTATGGCAACAATCGGTGTTGTTGGAAACGAAGAGTATGCCAACATCGTAATCGGTAAAGCTGGACGAAATAGACACAGAGGTATCCGACCGCAAACGAGAGGTTCAGCAATGAACCCAGTTGATCACCCACACGGTGGTGGTGAAGGAAAAACCGGTCCAAGTGGTCACCCTGTAACACCTTGGGGTATGCCAACCAAAGGTTATAAGACACGACGCAAAAAACCAAGCGACAAGCTTATAATCTCAAGAAGAAAGAAATAAGAGGGTAGAAGATGGCAAGAAGTATTAAAAAGGGTCCATTCGTAGATGACCATCTCATGAAGAAAGTACTCAAAGCAAAAGAGAGCGGTGACAAAAAGCCTATCAAAACATGGTCTCGAAGAAGTACAATCGTTCCTGAAATGATTGGACTTACAATCAACGTGCATAATGGACGACAATTTGTTCCTGTGTACATTACAGAAAACCATGTGGGCTTCAAGCTTGGTGAATTTGCACCTACAAGAACTTTTAAAGGCCACAAAGGCTCTGTTCAAAAGAAAATTGGGAAATAAGGATAGGTGATGAGTAAAGCGGTATTGAGATTTATTCGACTCTCACCTACTAAAGCGAGATTGATCGCTCGCGAGGTGCAGGGTATGAACGCAGAAGAGGCATTGGCGGCATTGGAATTTATGCCAAACAAAGCGGCAAAAGTAATCTCTAAAGTGATTACGAGTGCTGTAGCAAACGGCGGATATGAGCCTGAAGAGGTTGTGATCACCTCTTGCCGTGTAGATAGAGGTCCTTACCTAAAAAGATTTCGACCAAGAGCGAGAGGTCGAGCCAGCAGAATCATGAAGCCAACTTCCCATGTGTATGTGGAAGTAGCACAAAAGAAGGATAGCTAATGGGTCAAAAAGTCAATCCGATTGGTTTAAGACTTGGAATCAATAGAAACTGGGAGTCACGATGGTTTCCGGATTTCAATAAAATGCCGGAGAGAGTCGAAGAAGATAACAAAATCAGAAAGTTTTTGAAAAAAGAGCTCTATTATGCAGGAATCAGCAATATTATCATAGAGCGAACAGCGAAAAAACTTCGTGTAACTATAGTTGCAGCACGACCTGGCATCATTATCGGGAAAAAAGGTGCCGATATTGAAAAATTGAAGCAAAAACTTCAAAAACTGGTTGGCAAAGAAGTTTTTATAAACATTAAAGAAGAGAAAAGACCTCAAGCATCTGCCCAGCTTGCTGCTGAAAACGTAGCAACACAGCTTGAACGACGTGTTGCTTTCAGACGTGCGATGAAAAAGGTGATCCAAGCAGCGCAAAAAGCTGGCGTAAAAGGGATCAAAGTACAAGTTGCCGGACGACTTGGCGGAGCTGAAATGGCTCGAACTGAGTGGTATCTTGAAGGAAGGGTTCCACTTCATACATTAAGAGCAAAAATTGATTACGGTTTTGCAGAAGCTCATACAACCTACGGAGTGATCGGGGTTAAAGTGTGGATTTTTAAAGGTGAAGTTCTTCAAAAAGGAATTCGACCAGAGCCAACTGAAAGACCTCGACGCAGAGCTCCAAGAAGGAGAAGCTAATCATGTTGATGCCAAAGAAAACAAAATATAGAAAACAGCAAAAGGGTCGAAACAGAGGCAAAGCCTATAACGGCAACAGTCTTGCATTCGGAACTATTGGAATCAAAGCCCTTGAGCATGGCCGAATCGACTCTCGTCAAATTGAGGCTGCAAGGGTTGCGATGACACGAAAAGTGAAAAGAACCGGTAAGATCTGGATACGAGTATTTCCAGACAAACCTTTAACCAAAAAACCATTGGAGACAAGGATGGGTAAAGGGAAAGGTTCTGTTGAAAAGTGGGTTATGAACATTAAACCTGGCCGAATCATTTATGAAATGGCTGGCGTTGAAGAGAGCCTTGCAAGAGAAGCGCTCGATCTTGCACGATATAAACTTCCTTTCAAAACAAAAATCGTGACACAAGAGAGTGAAAATGAAATATACTGAGATAAAAGAGAAGAGCCTACAAGAGCTCGAGGGATTGTTGAAAGAGAAGAAGTTGGAGCTGTTCGGGCTTCGAATGAAGCTCAAAACTATGCAGCTTCAGGATACGAGTGCGATTAGAAAAACAAGAAAAGATATCGCACGCATCAAGACTGCAATAGCAGAAAAAAGAAGGGCTGGATAATGGCTTACAAAAGAGTTATTCAAGGAAAAGTGGTAAAGAAAAGTGGTGACAAAACAGTTTCGCTTCTTGTAGAGCGAAAAGTTGTACACCCAAAATATCACAAAATTGTTAAAAGATTTAAAAAATATCTTGTGCATGATGAGCACAATAAAGCAAAAGTTGGTGATATCGTTACTGCCGTAGAGTGTAGACCGATTTCCAAACGAAAATCTTTTAGGCTCAAAGAGATCGTTCAGGCAGGAGTTGAGTAATGATTCAAAGTTTTACAAGACTAAACGTCGCTGACAATAGTGGCGCTAAAGAGATCATGGCTATTAAAGTGCTTGGAGGCTCAAAAAGACGATATGCCTCTGTAGGTGATGTGATCGTTGCATCTGTAAAGAAAGCTTTACCAAACGGTAAAGTAAAAAAGGGTCAAGTTGTTAAAGCTGTCGTTGTACGAACAAAGAAAGAGATTCAAAGAGAAAACGGATCTTTGATTCGGTTTGATGACAACGCAGCAGTTATTCTTGATAACAAAAACGAACCGATCGGTACTCGTATCTTTGGTCCCGTTGCCAGAGAGGTTCGATATAAAAACTTTATGAAAATAGTTTCTCTTGCACCGGAGGTGCTGTAATGGCTAAATTTAAGATCAAAAAGGGCGATATTGTTGAAATCATCGCCGGAGATGACAAAGGAAAAACTGGTGAAGTACTTCAAGTACTTCCAAAAAAAGAGGCAGTTATTGTTGCTGGATGTAAAGTAGTGAAAAAGGCGGTAAAGCCAAGTGAACAGCATCCTGAAGGTGGATTCATTAATAAAGAGATGCCTATTCATATTTCGAATGTGCGAAAAGTAGAAGGTGGTGCGTCATGACATTGGAACTAAAAAAGAAGTATCAAGAAGAGGTTGCACCAGCACTAAAAGAGGAACTTGGCCTTGCAAATCCGATGTTGACTCCAAAACTTGAAAAGATTGTTATCAGTGTTGGTGCTGGAGAGGCAAGCCGTGATAGTAAGTTGATGCAAAATATCCAAGATACTATCAGTCTTATTGCTGGCCAGCATGCCGTTGTAACAAAAGCAAGAAAGAGTGAGGCTGGATTTAAAATACGTGAGGGTATGCCAGTAGGTGTACGTGTAACGCTTCGTGGTGACAGAATGTGGAACTTTTTACAAAAACTCATCTACATCGCGTTGCCAAGAGTAAAAGACTTTAGAGGCCTTCCAAGAAGTGGCTTTGATGGAAGAGGAAACTACAATTTTGGTTTAGATGAACAGTTGATGTTCCCTGAAGTGGACTATGACAATATCATCAAAACACACGGTATGAACATAACGATCGTTACTTCAACAGATAACGATAAAGAAGCGTTTACAATGCTTGAAAAGCTCGGATTCCCATTTGCTAAAGGTGGTAGATAATGGCAAAGAAAAGTATGATCGCAAAAGCGAAAAGAAAGCCAAAATTTAAAGTACGTGCATATACACGATGCCGAATATGTGGTCGCCCAAAATCTGTATATAGAGATTTTGGTCTTTGTAGAATTTGTCTTAGAAAAATGGCAAATGAAGGTTTACTGCCAGGCGTGAAAAAGGCGAGCTGGTAATTCACTAATAGGTAGCGGCAAGGCCGAACCCTATTAGATATTCATGAAGGAGAAATAGATGGTAAATGATATTATTGCAGATTCTATAACAAGAATCAGAAATGCCTCTATCAGAGGACAAGAAGTTACGAAGCTTCTTTATTCAAAAATTGTAGAAGCAATCGTAAAGATTTTACAAGAAAAAGGATACATTGAAAGTTATAAAGTTGTCGAAGAGGGCAATAAAAAATTCATCAATGTTGTTTTGAAATATGAAGAAGCAGGAAAGAAAAAGAGACCTGTTATCAATGAAATTAAACGGATTTCTAAACCTGGACGACGTATCTATAAAGGTAAAGATGAAATTAAACGATTTAAAAATGGATACGGAACGATCATTGTAAGTACAAGTAAAGGTGTGTTACCTAACGATGAAGCTTACCGCCTTGGAGTTGGCGGCGAAGTCCTTTGTAGTGTTTGGTAATACGATATCCATTCGAGCAATCGTAGAAATATCGTATAAAGGAAAGAAATGAGCAGAATAGGAAAACAACCGGTTGCGATACCAAGTGGTGTCGATGTAAAAATTGAAAATGGAAAAATTATCGCCAAAAAAGGCAACCTTACACAAGAGGTTGAATTTGGCAATAGAGTGAATGTGTCAATAGAAGATAATAAAATCGTTTTTTCGCCAGTAGGTGAGGACAAACAGTCCAAAGCATTTTGGGGAACATACCGAGCATTAACGAACAATGCAATAGAAGGCCTCACGAAGGGCTTTGAAAAGAAACTTGAAATCAACGGTGTTGGATACAGAGCTGCAGTAAAAGGAAAAGAGCTTGAATTGCAGCTCGGCTTTTCACATCCAATTCTCTATCCTATTCCAGAAGGTATTCAGATCAGTGTTGAAAAAAACATCATCACGATCAAAGGCCACGATAAACAAAAAGTTGGCCAAGTTGCAGCTGAGATTAGAAGCTTCAGACCACCAGAGCCATATAAAGGCAAAGGTGTGAAATATGTTGATGAAGTTATCATCAGAAAAGCTGGTAAGACAGCGAAGAAGTAAAGGGTAGATTATGAGAGAGAGTATTCAAAGAAGAAAAAATAGATTGAGAATTAAAAGAAAAAGAAGAGTTCGAGGAAAGATCACAGGCAGTGCTGATCGACCTCGTGTATCCATTTTTAAGTCCAATAGACACTTTTACGCACAAGCTATCGATGATACAAAAGGGCATACACTTGCCTATAGTGATGGTGCAAAACTTGGCGTAAAAGTAAACAAAGAGGATGTGAAAAAAGTTGCTGAGGATTTGGCTGGAAAGCTCAAAGCTCTTAACATAGAGACTATCGTTTTTGATAGAAACGGATATCTCTACCATGGTGTGGTAGCGTCCTTTGCTGATGCTTTACGAGAAAACGGAATCAAGTTTTAGGGGTAGTCAATGGAAAAATGGAATAGAGAAGAATTCGAAGAAGTTGTCGTAAATATCAGTCGTGTTACCAAAGTTGTAAAAGGTGGGCGACGGTTTCGATTTAGTGCACTTGTTGTTGTAGGTGACAAAAAGGGTCACGTTGGATATGGTATTGGGAAAGCTAAAGAGGTTCCTGATGCTATTAAAAAAGCGATCGATAATGCATTTAAAAATATAACAACTGTAAATATTAAAGGTACTACGATTGCTCACGATATTGAGCATAAGTATAATGCAAGCAAAATATTGCTCAAGCCTGCAAGTCAAGGTACCGGTGTAATTGCCGGTGGTGCAGCAAGACCAGTACTTGAACTTGCTGGAATTCAAGATATTTTGACAAAATCGCTTGGTTCCAACAACCCTGCAACACTAGTTCGTGCAACTATTGAAGCATTAGAGCGAATAAAAGGATAAGCTATGGCACTACATAATCTACAACCAGCACCTGGAAGTACACACAAAACCAAAAGAGTAGGCCGAGGTCAAGGGAGTGGCATGGGAAAAACTGCCACAAGAGGACAAAAAGGTCAAAAGAGTAGAACTGGGTACTCACAAAAAAGGGGATTTGAAGGTGGTCAACAACCTTTGCAAAGAAGACTCCCAAAAATTGGTTTTACATCCAATGTTGTAAAACCCCACGCTATTAATGTTGACAAAGTAAAAAAAGTTGCCCAGTTGGAAGAGATAACTATGGAGACTATACGAAGTGTCTATAAGTTACCAAAATATGTAACGAGAGTAAAATTGATTGGGAGCAGTGTACAAGAGATCGTCTCTAAAATTAAAGACGATAACATCTCTTATAGTGGACAAAAATAATGAGTCGCTCACTCATAAACAAAATTCTTATTACGCTAGGATTTCTCTTTTTGTATAGAGTCCTAGCGTATGTGCCGGTACCTGGAGTAAATATAGACATAGTGAAAGAGTTTTTCGATTCCCAAAGCGGCAATGCCCTTGGCATGTTCAATATGTTTAGCGGTAACGCTGTACGAAGACTCAGTATCATTTCATTGGGAATTATGCCCTACATCACCGCTTCTATTATTATGGAACTCCTTGCTGCGACATTTCCAAGTCTTGGCCAGATGAAAAAAGAACGAGACGGAATGACCAAATATATGCAGATTATCCGTTATGCAACCATTGTCATTACGCTTATACAAGCTATCGGTGTATCAATAGGCCTGCAAAGTCTTACAGGCAGGGGCGGTGAAAGCGCTATTATGATCGATATGCCTACATTCGTAACTATTGCAGCCATCAGTATGCTTGCTGGGACGATGATTTTAATGTGGATAGGAGAGCAGATAACGCAAAAAGGTATCGGTAACGGAATCTCACTTATCATTTTTGCAGGGATCGTCTCAGGTATTCCTAGTGCAATAGGCGGGACAATCAATCTTGTCAACACAGGTGAACTCAATTTCCTTATCTTGATTGCAATCGTCGCTATTATTTTAGTAACCGTAGGATTCATTATCTATGTAGAACTGGCGGAGCGTAGAATTCCAATATCATACTCAAGAAAAGTGCTGATGCAAAATCAGAAAAAAAGAATTATGAACTACATTCCGATCAAAGTAAACTTGAGTGGCGTTATACCGCCGATTTTT
Source organism: Nitratiruptor sp. SB155-2 (assembly GCF_000010325.1). Lineage (GTDB taxonomy): Bacteria > Campylobacterota > Campylobacteria > Campylobacterales > Nitratiruptoraceae > Nitratiruptor. The sequence goes on from NC_009662.1 coordinate 235,939, forward strand.
GCTTCTGCAATCTTAATGTTTCCATCAACGATTTTACAATCGAGTACCAATCCAATCGTGCAAAAGATTTCAGATATTTTAAATCCCAACGGATTTGTTTTTAATGCTTTAATGTTTTTTCTTGTTATCTTTTTTGCATACTTTTATGCATCTATCGTTTTTAACGCGAAAGATATTGCCGATAACCTCAAACGACAAGGTGGATTCATCCCGGGCGTTCGTCCAGGCGAACCGACTGCAGCATATCTGAATGAGGTAGCAAGCAGGCTGACATTCTGGGGTGCCATATACCTAGGGATCATTTCTACGCTTCCTTGGGTTTTAGTGAAAGCTATGGGTGTGCCATTCTATTTTGGTGGTACTGCTGTATTGATAGTCGTTCAGGTAGCTCTTGATACAATGCGAAAAATTGAAGCCCAAATCTATATGAACCGTTATGAAACATTGAGTGCTGTAGGTCTTTGATGGCTATCGCGATAAGAAAACCCAATGAGATAGAAAAACTTCGTAAAGCAAACATAATCGTTGCAAAAACACTGAACTATCTCAAAGAGAAATGCCAGCCTGGCGTTTCTCTCAAAGAACTTGATCAAATGGGTGAGGAGTATATCAGAAGCCTGGGAGCACGACCATCTTTCAAAGGACTATACGGTTTTCCAGCATCTGTGTGTACCTCGGTCAATGAAGTTATCATTCATGGAATCCCTACGGACTATCGTCTTCAAGAGGGCGATATCGTGGGACTTGATATCGGTACCGAACTTGATGGATGGTATGGAGATGCAGCGATAACAGTAGGTGTTGGAAAAATCTCTCAAAAAGATGAAGAGCTGATCAATGTAGCAAAAGATACGCTCTATTTTGCTATCGATATTATCAAAGCTGGCATGCGTTTTAAAGAATTAAGTTATGAGATAGAAAAATATATCCGCTCACGGGGATATGTACCACTCCACGGCTTTTGTGGACATGGCATTGGAAGAAAACCCCATGAAGAGCCAGAGATTCCCAACTACCTTGAACATGGATCACCAAAAAGTGGACCCAAAATCAAAAATGGCATGGTATTTTGTCTTGAACCTATGATCTGTCAAAAACTTGGTACTCCGAAAATTCTTGAAGACAAATGGTCTGTCGTGAGTGAGGATGGTCTTCGAGGCAGTCATTATGAACATACAGTTGCAATCATAAACAATAAAGCAGAGATATTAAGCAAGGAGGATTAAATGGCAAAAGATGATGTAATAGAAGTGGACGGTATAGTCAAAGAGGCATTACCCAATGCAATGTTTCGAGTAGAATTGGAAAACGGACATGTAGTGCTGTGCCATATTGCCGGAAAGATGAGAATGCACTACATTAAAATTCTTCCTGGAGACAAGGTAAAAGTGGAGTTGACACCATACAGTCTTGATAAAGGACGCATCACTTTTCGATATAAATAAGCTTAAATTAAGGCAAATATAAGTAGAATTATGTCCCTTTTTATAAGCTGAGGGAAGAATCTTTGTAAGAGAAAGGCACAATTCTTACAAGGATTGGTTGAGTTGCTCACTCAACCTAGGCGTACCGTTTCCGTGCCTAAATCACAAAGGAGAAATCAATGAAAGTTAGACCATCTGTAAAAAAGATGTGTGAAAAATGCAAGATTATCAAACGCAAAGGCGTTGTACGAGTAATCTGTGTAAATCCAAAACACAAACAAAGACAAGGATAGTCCATGGCAAGGATTGCAGGCGTAGATTTACCAAAAAATAAACGAATAGAGTATGCACTTCCATATGTTTATGGAATTGGATTGACAACATCTCGAAAAATTCTTGATGCTGTTGGCATCAGCTACGATAAAAGAGTTTATGAACTCACTGAAGATGAAGTAGCTGCTATCAACAAACATATCCGTGAAAACTATATGGTCGAAGGTGATCTTCGAAGAAAAGTAGCTATGGATATCAAAGCGCTTATGGATATCGGATGTTATAGAGGCCTTCGACATAGACGTGGTCTTCCTGTTCGAGGACAAAGAACGAAAACAAATGCTCGAACACGAAAAGGTAAGAAAAAAACAGTAGGTGCTAAATAAAGGATTGAATGATGGCGAAAAGAAAAGGTGCAAGAAAAAAAATAGTTAAAAAGAATATTGCAAGAGGCGTTGTTTATATCAACGCAACATTCAACAATACTGTTGTTACTGTCACTGATGAAATGGGAAACGTCATCGCATGGAGCAGTGCTGGAAGTTTGGGATTTAAAGGAAGCAAAAAATCTACTCCTTTTGCAGCACAACAAGCAGTAGAAGATGCAATGGCTAAAGCGAAGGAGCACGGTATTAAAGAAGTCGGAATCAAAGTTCAAGGACCGGGAAGCGGGAGAGATACTGCTGTAAAAAGTGTTGGGGCAATTGAGGGTATTCGTGTTCTCTTTTTTAAAGATATCACCCCATTGCCACACAATGGATGTAGACCTCCAAAACGAAGAAGAGTATAACAATTTAAACGGTACGCCAAAACAGAGCAATAATATTTTGGATTAGGAGAAACAGATGGCAAGATATAGAGGTCCGGTAGAGAAAATTGAAAGACGCCTTGGTGTGAGTCTTGCTCTTAAGGGTGAGCGAAGACTGGCTGGTAAAAGCGCACTTGAGAAGCGACCATATCCACCGGGACAACACGGACAAAGAAGAAGCAAAATTAGTGAATACGGTTTACAACTTCGAGAAAAACAAAAAGCAAAATTTATGTATGGTGTTGCAGAGAAACAGTTTAGAAATCTGTTCAAGGAAGCGAACAGAATGGAAGGCAACACCGGGGAGAATTTGATCAAACTTCTTGAAAGAAGACTTGATAACGTAGTTTATAGAATGGGATTCGCGACCACAAGAAGATTTGCAAGACAGCTTGTAAACCACGGACATGTACTCGTGGATGGTAAAAGAGTAAACATTCCATCATTTAGAGTTAAACCGGGTCAAAAAATCGAGATCCGTGAAAAGAGCAAAAACAATCCACAAATTCAAAGATCTCTTGAATTGACGAATCAGACCGGAATCGTTCCTTGGGTCGATGTGGATAAAGAGAAAGTATTTGGTATTTTTACACGCATTCCTGAACGAGAAGAGATAGATATACCAGTAGAAGAGCGATTGATCGTCGAGCTATACTCTAAATAATAGTTAAAAAATAAATAAAGAGAGTGGCACAATGAATAAAATAAAAATAACTCCATCTGTTCCGACACATATGGAAGTTGAAAAAATTAAAGAAAATGCCATTAGATTGCATGTGTATCCATATGAAAGTGGATATGCCATTTCCGTGGCACATCCACTTCGAAGACTTCTTTTAAGTAGTACTGCAGGATATGCGCCGATTGGACTGAAAATCGAAGGCGTACAACACGAGTTCGACAGTGTGCGAGGTATGCTTGAAGATGTAGCAGCATTTATTATCAATCTAAAAAATGTTCGATTTAAACTTAGAGACAGTGAACAAGAAAATGTAACACTCGAATATGAGTTCAGTGGGCCAAAAGAGCTCTTTGGAAAAGATTTTGAAAATGACTTGGTTGAAGTTGTGACGCCAGATGCATTCCTCGCAACGCTGAATGAAGATGCTGAGCTTAAAATGAGCATTATCGTTCAAAAAGGTATCGGATATGTACCAAGTGAAATGATTCGAGATCTATTGCCACAAGGGTATATTCCATTGGACGCTTTTTTTACTCCAGTGAAAAAAGCGGTATATGAGATTGAAAAGGTACTTGTTGAAGATAATCCGAATTATGAAAAAATAGTTTTTGATATTGAAACTGATGGTCAAGTTGATCCAGTAAGCGCATTGAAAATGGCTATGAATGTTATGCAAAGCCAAATGGAAATCTTTACAAACGATATCGAAGTTACAGAAACAGTTGGACAAAATATTGAAAATAGCGAGATCTTTTACCAACCTCTGGATATACTCGATCTAAGTGCTCGAAGTTACAACTGTTTGGACAAAGCTGGCATCAAATATGTTGGCGAATTACTACTTATGAGCAACGAGGCACTGAAATCGATAAAAAATCTTGGTAAGAAATCCCTCGATGAAATCCAGGAGAAACTTTCTGAACTCAACATCGATCTTGGAAAGTTAAGCGATCAAGAGAAAGAGACAATTCTTAAAAAAATAGAACAGAACAAGTCCTAAAGGATAGCAAATGAGACATAGACACGGATACAGAAAACTGAGCAGAACGAGTTCTCATAGAAAAGCATTGCTCAAAAACCTTGCAATTGCTTTAATTATGAATGAGCGAATAGAGACAACTGTTGCAAAAGCGAAAACTCTTCGAAGTTACATTGAAAAGCTCATTACAAAGGCAAAGAAAGGTGATTTCAACGCTCATAGAGAAGTATTCGCCTATTTGCAAGATAAAGAAGCAACTAAAAAACTCATGAATGAAATCGCTCCAAAATATAACGAGCGTAATGGTGGGTATACGCGAATTATCCGAACCAGAACAAGACGCGGTGACGCTGCGCCTATGGCTTTCATCGAACTTGTATAACTATAGAGGCTTTGCCTCTATATCCTACTAATGCTTTTTCTTAATCTTCTTTTTATCCAAAATTAACTATATTCGCTCATATCGAAACAAAGGATTGCAATGGCTATTCCATTCAGTGATGAAGATCTCTATCCAGCTGTAGAGAAAGTTATAGAAAAAATCAAGCCTATGCTGGCACTTGATGGTGGAGATATAAAGCTACTCGGCGTTAAAAACGGTCGAGTGTTTGTTCAGCTTGGTGGTGCATGTGTAGGGTGTAGTGCAAGTGGAAACACTTTGAAATACGGCGTCGAAAGACAGCTTAAAATTGATATTCACCCAGAAATCGAAGTAGTCAATATACCGCCTGGATACGAAGATCAATGGGAAGATATAGCGATGCAATATGAAGGAGAGAAATAGTTGAAGAAAAAGATCCTTTTGGAAAAGGCTGGGGAACATTTTTTAAAACGTCAATACGATGAGTCAAAAAAATTTTTTGAGTCCGTATTGAGAATTGAACCTACTAACAAAGAGGCAATACTGGGCACTATATTGTGTGATATGATCAATGAGGATGAAGAGGAAGCGATTGCCCTGTTTGATTATTATATAGTATTAAAAGAAGAGGCAGTTAACAATCCAGAGGATCAAATTTTAGCAATGATACAAGAGTTGGATTATGATCAAGAGGAACTGAGCAAACTTTTCGAATCTGATACATTACCTCAAATGGAAGGAATTACATATAAGGATTTTCTGTCTATTGTAGAATCAAGAGGAAGTTTCAAAGAGGCTTTCGAAGATATTATGTTTTCTACAAAAGTGATTATTACGAAAAAGAGTGATTTTTTCGATTTTATCGATCGACTGATAGAAAACGGTTTTACCGATATTGTGTACAGCTATTTAGAAGACGCAACAAAGCTTTATCCCACTGATCAGAAATTACAAGAGTTTTTTGAAAGACTGACAAAAGTATGATTTGTACATTTGAGAACATAACTGTCACGGATCATTCCAAATCCATTCAGGATGCGGACTATTTTTTAATCACACAACAAAATCGGCAATACGTTACAGATATACCAAAGGAAAAAATTATAACTCCCCAGGATTTAATCAATCGGTATCGGCTGGACACTCTTAAAACCATTGGCGTTACAGGGACAAATGGAAAAACTACAACTGCAGCTGCCATCTATTCCTATCTTAATGATCTTGGATTGAAAGCAGCATTACAAGGGACCAGGGGATTTTTTATAGAGGATGAGCAACTTGAAAAAAAGTCTTTGACTACCCCTCCAATTTTACAAACACTGTATCATATGTATACTGCAAAACAACAGGGAGCGACATATTTTGTCATGGAAGTCAGTTCCCATGCTATTGCACAAAATAGAATCGAAGATCTTCAGTTCGCACTGAAAGTGTTTACCAATATTTCACAAGATCACTTGGACTATCACAAAACCATGCAAAACTATATTGCTACAAAAAGCAGTTTTTTTATGGATGAAGGGTCAAAACTTATTAACAAAGATGATAAGCATATCCAATACAATCCAAAGGGTGCAAGAACATACAGCGTTGAAGAGCTTGCTACCTATCAGATCCTGGCCTTTTCAATGCAAAACGGGATCAGCGCTGTACTTCGGTTTGGCAATGAGATGATCGATTTTCATGCGCCAATGATCGGTCTATTTAATCTCTATAATGTTACTGCAGCAATAAGCGCAGTACATATGTTGACAAACTTGCCTCTGCAGCAGATTTGTGAAGTAACAGAACATTTTGCCGGTGTCAAAGGCCGAATGCAGATTCTCAACGAAGAGCCGTTAATTATTGTCGATTTTGCCCATACTCCAGATGGTATGCAAAAAGTTTTCGAGAGCTTTCCAGGAAAAAAATTGGTAGCAATATTTGGCGCGGGTGGAGATAGAGACAGAAGTAAACGAGCACTGATGGGGAATGTGGCCAGTAGGTTTTGTACCAAAATATATCTTACTTCTGACAATCCACGAAGTGAAGATCCAAAACAGATTATCGAAGATATTGCAAAAGGTATAGAAACAGATGTTTTCGTGGAAAAAATCGTTGATAGAAAAGAAGCAGTCGAAAAAGCGTTCCATTCATTACAAAAAGATGAAATTCTTTTGATTCTTGGTAAAGGAGATGAAGAGTACATTGAACAAAATGGTACAAAGATACCATATAGCGATGTCGAAGTAGTCACAGATATTATAGAAGATTTGAATGAAAGAGGCACTTAATATCTTCTTTTGTTTATAATAAATGAAAATAATCTAATATTGATTTAATAAATTATTGCTACAATTCAGACAAAATTTGTATTATTTAAAGGAGTCACGATGGGAATCCCTCAACCAACATTTTATATCTTTAAGTGTGAGCAGTCCGCACCTCCAGGTTTTCCAAAACCGAGCTGTGTAAACGCCAATAATCCAGAGAGTCAACAACTGTTTCAATATATGGCACAAAAATTGATGGAAAAAGGTATTATTGCTGCGGTTCAACCTGTTCGAACGGGTTGCTTAAATAGATGTCAGCTGGGGCCTGTAATGTTGGTCGAGCCTGGTCATTATATGTATGTTGGACTCGATAAGCAAAAAATTGATAGAATTATAGAAGAGCATATCATTGGTGGTAATCCTGTTGAAGAGTATCTCATACCGAAAGAGTATTGGGATGAACCTATGAGTATCGCTAATGTTATCAAAATGGCAGGCGGAGCGTAAGAATGCAAATAGAGATGCTCTATAGCAAAATTCATCGAGCTACTGTAACGGATGCCGACTTGAACTATGTCGGCTCCATTACAATCGATGAAGAGCTCATGGAAGCTGCAAAGCTTCGTGTAGGGCAAAAAGTGGAGATACTCAATATCAACAATGGTGAACGTTTTCAAACCTATGTTATCAAAGGGGAGCGCGGAAAGCGAGATATCTGTCTCAATGGAGCTGCTGCAAGAAAAGCGCATCCTGGAGACAAAATTATCATAGTAGCCTATGCTCTTTTTGATGAGAGTGAATTGGAAAATTATGAGCCAACAGTCGTTTTAGTAAACGACGAGAATGATATAGAAGAGATTATCTCTTATATGTAAAAGAGGAAAGTATGTTTGACAAAATGAATCTTGGTGATCTTGGAAAAGTTTTCGAGGAGATCCAGGAAAGAGCGAAGAAACTCCAAGAAGAGCAAGAGAGTAAAAGTTTTATTGCTAAAAGTGGCGGTGGACTTATCAAAGTAACGGCGAATGGTAAAGGAGAAATTATCGATATCGAAATTGACGATTCCCTCCTTGAAGATAAAGATTCATTGCAGATCTTATTGATTAGTGCTATTAATGATGTTTTGAAAATGGTGGAAGAGGATAAGCAAAGAAGTGCTTTATCCATGATGACTCCAGATATTTTCGGACAAAAATAGATGCAGCTACTGCAACTTTTTGAAGATCATCTCCAAAAAAATCTGCCGCATGTACAATCCTTTCATCCTTTTTATACAGATGCTCTTGGCTATATGCTGCAAGCTGGAGGAAAACGATTTCGCCCTCTGCTTCTTTTGAGTATCGTCCAGGCAAAAAATCCTTTGCTTATTCCATCTGCTTTAGATGTTGCTATGGCCATAGAGATTTTCCATACCTATTCGCTCATTCACGATGACCTTCCTGTAATGGACGATGCAGATCTAAGACGCGGCAAAGAGACTCTTCATAAAAAATATGATGAATTAACTGCTGTTCTCGTTGGTGATGCGCTCAATACATACGCTTTCTATTGCATTGCTAAAAGTGCATTGAGTAGCGATACGAGGGCAAAACTTACAGAGATTTTGGCACAAAACGGTGGCATTGAGGGTATGGTGCATGGACAAATTCTCGATTGCTATTTTGAAAATCAAAAATTATCTCTTGAACAATTGCAGCAGCTTCATATCAATAAAACAGCCAAATTGATTGCCGCGTCACTGCAAATGGGTGCTGTGATTGTGGATCTACCCTTCATAGAGCAGAACCGTCTGTACAATTTCGGTATCGATCTGGGTCTTTTGTTTCAAATCCAAGATGATATTATAGACAAAGTCGCTACATCAGAAGAAGCGGGAAAAACGACGCAAAATGATGAAGATAAAAACTCTTTTGTGAATCTTCTTGGATTAAAGAAAGCAAACGAAGAGGCAGATCAATTAGCAAAAAGACTTCATGATGAAATTGAACAATTCGACCAAGATATTTCTCAGACTCTACAATCCATTCTTGGAACGTATCTTTTTCGACACAAAAACTTTAACAAAGGATAGTTGATGAATGAAGCGATGATGCAAAAAATGGCAAATACCATCCGGTTTTTGGCTCTTGATATGATACAAAAAGCCAATAGTGGCCATCCAGGTGCTCCATTGGGTCTTGCTGATATTGCTGTAGTACTTTCACGCCATCTCAAACACAATCCTAAAAATCCAAAATGGCTCAATCGAGATCGACTTGTTTTTAGTGGAGGACATGCCACAGGTCTAATCTACTCTCTTTTATATTTGTGGGGATATGATATCAGTTTGGAAGATCTTAAAGAGTTTCGCCAATTTGGAAGCAAAACACCGGGTCACCCTGAATATGGACACACACCCGGAGTAGAAATCACTACAGGTCCTTTGGGGCAAGGTGTTGCCAATGCAGTGGGAATGGCGATGGCCAGCAAATATCTTGGCAATCTTCTCAATTCAAAAACCACAAAAATCATCGATCATAAAGTCTATTGTATGTGCGGTGACGGAGACCTGGAAGAGGGTATTAGTTATGAAGCGTGTGCATTGGCGGGCCGCTTTGAGCTTGATAATCTGATAATGATTTATGACAGCAACCATATTACTATCGAAGGCGATACCGCGATAGCATGGAATGAAGATGTATTGGAGCGTTTTCGGGCACAAAATTGGGATGTAATCGAAATCGATGGGCATAATTATAATGAGATCGACGCTGCCCTTACATGGGCAAAAAATAGAAAAAAACCGGTTTTGATCAAAGCAAATACGATCATTGCAAAAGGCAGTTGCCACTATGAAGGGGATCCTCACTCGCATGGTGCACCACTTGGAGAAGAGGATATTCGATGTGCAAAGAAGAAAGCAGGCTTTCCAGAAGATAAAGCGTTTTATGTACCAGAAGATGTATTGGTTCGATTTCGATGTGCCGTTGAAGAGGGGGATTTGGCTGAGCGAGAGTGGAAAAAACTCATTTTCGAGTCCCCGTATAAGGAACAGGTAGATTTGCTTGAAAGATTGCAAAACCCTGATTTTGATGTGATAGAATGGCCAGAGTTTGAACCGGGGAGCAAAGTGGCTACGCGAGACAGTAATGGCAAGATTTTAAACGCAATAGCAAAAGCCTTACCTGGTTTTGTAGGAGGAAGTGCCGACCTCGCTCCATCAAATAAAACCTACTTGCAAGGTATGGGGGATTTCCCAAATGGAAAAAATTTCCATTTCGGTATTCGTGAGCATGCTATGGGAGCCATTACAAATGGTATGGCAACTTACGGCTGTTTGGTTCCATTCAATGCAACATTTTTTGTATTCAGTGACTATCAAAAAGCGGCAGTTCGGATTGCAGCACTCAGTAGCCTCAAAAACTATTTTATCTGGACGCACGATAGTATCGGTGTTGGCGAAGATGGACCGACACACCAGCCAATCGAGCAACTAACTACGTTTAGAGCACTCCCGAATTTTTATACATTCAGACCGGCAGATGCAACAGAAAATATAGAGTGCTGGAAAGTAGCATTGAAGCTAGAGAAACCAAGTGGATTTGTTTTGAGCAGGCAAAAACTTGAAGTATTAAAACCGAAAAGAGATTTTGGTGATCCAAGTAGGGGTGCTTACATCATCAAAAAACGGGAAAATGCTACTGTAACCCTTTTGGCCAGTGGAAGTGAAGTGATGCTGGCACTTAAAGCCGGATGCCATTTGGAAGAAAAAGGGATCAATGCCAACGTGGTGAGTATGCCTTGTATGGAGCTCTTCTTGGAACAAGATCCAGAATATCAAAAAGAGGTACTTAATCCATCAACGAAAGTCTTGGCAGTTGAAGCAGCTGCTGGAATTGAACTCTACCGCTTCGCGGATGCAATGATCAGCATGGAAAACAGATTTGGCGCCAGTGGTCCTGGAGATGTACTTTTTAAAGAGTATGGCTTTACGATAGCTAACATTATCCAAAAAGTAGAAGAACTACTTTCATGATAGGTTTGGGAGGAGTTCTCCCAAACAAATGAAAAATTCATTCGTATCACTCTGCATAAGTTCATTCAGATCTGGCACTCTCCAAAGAGGAGAGAGGAGTGCAAATCAGATACACATTTCCAGGGCTCAAAGGGTATAAAAGATTAAAGCAAATCTATTACAATAGCCTCATGATAAGTGAAGAGGCAAAAAGAAGAAAAAAGATACTGGAGTTTTGGCAAAAATATGGATTGGAAGCTACAATAGAGGCTTTTGGAGTAAGCAGAAGAACGCTTTATCGCTGGAAAAAGAGTTTCAATGATGCAAATGGAGATATCAAAGCCTTAAACCCAAAATCACGTAAACCAAAAAAAGTAAGAGAGTCAAAAGTACCACTAGAAGTTATAAAAGAGATAAAACGATTAAGAGAAAAATATCCCAACATCGGTAAAGCAAAACTCTACCATCTACTGAAACCCTTTTGTGAAGCAAAAGGAGTGAAAACTCCTTCAGAATCAACAATAGGAAGAATTATCGCAAAAGCACCAGATACAATGAGACTCGTTCCCTATCGCATCGATACAAAAGGAAAAGTTCAACCAAAAAAGAGAGTTCAAAAAAGTCGCAAACCCAAAAACCTTAAAACTAAACCATTTGAACTCTGGGCAGTAGATACCATCCAAATAGTCTCAAACGGTATAAAACGATATATCCTTACCATGATAGACCCACTCACACGTATTGCATTCGCAGTGGCAATTCCATCCAAAAGAGCAAAACATACTGCATACGCCTTGGAAGCTCTCATCGATGGAATAACATCTATCAAACATAAACGTAAACTCGCAATTCTTTCTGATAATGGCAGTGAGTTCAAAAAAGAGTTTGACGCTCTGCTTGAACAAAAAGGTCTCACACATTATTGGACATATCCTAAAAGTCCTAAAATGAATGCACACAATGAGAGATTTAACAGAACCATCCAAGAACAGTTTATTCAATACTATGAAGATGTACTCTTTACAGACTTACAAAAATTCAATAAAAAATTAGCAAAATGGCTTATCGATTACAATACCAAAATACCACACCATTCACTTAATCTCAAATCTCCGGTACAATTCCTCCCTGAAAATCATTATGAGTGCCATATGTATTGGACTTATACACACTCTTGACATTCAAAAATTTTTTGCTTATAATTTCACCCACATTCATCGATGCCGGTGTAGCTCAGTTGGCTAGAGCAGCTGATTTGTAATCAGCAGGTCGGGGGTTCGAGTCCCTTCACCGGCTCCATGAATATCAGCGTTTGACCAGTGAAAGACTTGGTGGGATACCCAAGCGGCCAACGGGGGCAGACTGTAAATCTGCTGGCTTTCGCCTTCGGAGGTTCGAATCCTCCTCCCACCACCAGTCATGCGGGAGTAGCTCAGTTGGCTAGAGCATCAGCCTTCCAAGCTGAGGGTCGCGGGTTCGAGTCCCGTCTCCCGCTCCATGATACTGGGAGCTGAACTAACAGTGCTTCGATCTTCATTGCTTAGTTTATGCTTCCAATAATCATTTTCAAAAATTCACTGGTGACGCCCAGATAGCTCAGTGGTAGAGCACTTCCTTGGTAAGGAAGAGGTCGGCGGTTCAATCCCGCTTCTGGGCTCCATTCACTGATAGGTTTATTTATAATTTGTTTTTAGGCTTATTTTTAGTATAATACGCCCGTTAATTTAATCTCAAATGGAGGAAAGATATGGCAAAAGAAAAGTTTGTCAAAACCAAGCCGCATGTGAACATCGGTACTATCGGTCACGTTGACCACGGTAAAACAACTCTTACTGCTGCAATCACTGCAGTACTTGCAGAAAAAGGGTATGCAGAAAAAAGAGATTATGATCAAATCGATAATGCACCTGAAGAGAGAGAAAGAGGGATTACTATCGCTACTTCTCACGTAGAGTATGAAACTGACAAGAGACACTACGCACACGTTGACTGTCCAGGGCACGCCGACTACGTTAAAAACATGATTACCGGTGCTGCTCAGATGGACGGAGCGATTCTTGTTGTTTCTGCCGCAGACGGTCCTATGCCTCAAACAAGAGAGCACATCCTTCTTGCACGACAGGTTGGTGTTCCTTATATCGTTGTTTTTCTAAACAAAGAAGATATGGTTGATGATCCAGAACTTCTTGAACTTGTTGAAATGGAAGTTCGAGAACTTTTGAATGAATACGATTTTCCAGGAGATGATGTTCCTGTAATTGCTGGTTCTGCACTAAAAGCTTTGGAAGAAGCTAAAGAGGGCAAACTCGGTGAATGGAGCGAAAAAATTCTTAAGCTTATGGAAGCGGTTGATGAATATATTCCAACTCCTGAAAGAGACATCGATAAGCCATTCTTGATGCCAATTGAAGACGTATTCTCTATCTCTGGTCGAGGTACTGTTGTTACTGGTAGAATCGAAAGAGGTGTTGTAAAAGTTGGAGATGAAATTGAAATCGTAGGACTTCGACCAACTCAAAAAACGACTGTTACTGGCGTTGAAATGTTTAGAAAAGAGCTAGATCAAGGTGAAGCTGGTGACAACGTTGGTGTACTTCTTCGAGGTACTAAAAAAGAAGAGGTTGAAAGAGGTCAAGTTCTTGCTCAACCAGGAACTATCACTCCTCATACAAAATTTGAAGCAGAAATTTACGTATTGACAAAAGAGGAAGGTGGACGACACACTCCTTTCTTTAGCGGATATCGACCACAGTTCTATGTACGAACGACTGACGTTACTGGAACTATTACACTTCCAGAAGGCGTTGAGATGGTTATGCCTGGAGATAACGTTAAAATCAATGCAGAACTTATCGCACCTATCGCTCTTGAAGAGGGAACACGATTCGCTATCCGAGAGGGTGGTAGAACTGTTGGTGCTGGTGTAGTAAGTAAAATCATCGAATAATTTTTGGGGCTTTGCCCCCAATGAAAGAGGCACAACATGAGAGACATTGTACATTTAGCTTGTGAAGAGTGTGGAAGAAGAAACTATCACACGACAAAGAATAAAAAAACGCATCCAGAAAAATTTGAAATTAGAAAATATTGTAAATTCTGCAAAAAACACACAAAACATAAAGAAGCGAAACTGTAAAAGAAGTGAGTTGCCTCACTTCTTTCATATAGGGCAGTAGCTCAGTTGGTAGAGCAACGGTCTCCAAAACCGTTGGCCGGGGGTTCGAGTCCCTCCTGCCCTGCCATTACGAAGGAAATCGAATGGAAAAATTCATATCATACATCAAATTATCGAAACTAGAATTAGAGAAAGTTATATTTCCAACAAATGAGCAAGTAAAAAACGCATATATCGCTGTTTTTGTCGTTGTAACAGTTGTAGCGCTCTTTTTAGCTTTAGTTGATGGGACGATGTCGTTTATCCTGTCACATATAATGTAATCAAGGAAACATATGGCACATAAATGGTACGCAATCCAAGTCTATAGCGGAAGTGAGAAGGCTGTAAAAAAGGCTATAGAGAACTTGGCTGAAGAAGAGAATTTAAAAGATAGAATCAAAGAAGTTGTTGTGCCAACAGAAGATGTGATCGAAGTGAAAAGTGGTAAGAAAAAAATCACCGAAAGAAGTATTTATCCAGGATATGTTTTTGCAAATATGGATCTAGACATCGATCTATGGCAAAAAATACAAAGCTTACCAAAAGTTTCTCGATTTATCGGAGAATCGAAGAAGCCAACTCCAATCAGTGAAGCCGATGTGCGAAAGATTATGGAAAAGGCAGAGAAAAAAGGCGCTCCAAAGCCGAAAATTTCTTATGAACCAGGTGAAATGGTTCGTATCACAGAAGGACCATTTGCAAACTTTACTGGAGTTGTAGAAGAGTATGATATGGAGCATGGAAAATTAAAACTTAACGTATCTATTTTTGGAAGAAGTACGCCAGTAGAAATACTATACACGCAAGTTGAAAAAATCATATAACTAATTCGGAAAGGAATAAGATGGCTAAAAAAGTCGTAGACCAGTTTAAATTACAAATACCAGCAGGGAAAGCAAATCCTTCACCTCCAGTAGGGCCAGCACTTGGACAGCGCGGCGTAAATATTATGGAGTTCTGTAAAGCATTTAATGAAAAGACAAAAGATATGATGGGATTTAATATCCCTGTTGTTATCACAGTATACAGTGATAGAAGCTTTACATTCGTAACAAAACAGCCACCTGCCACTGACCTTATTAAAAAAGCAGCAGGTATCCAAAAAGGTAGTGACAATCCACTGAAAAACAAAGTAGGTAAAATCACTCAAGCTCAACTTGAAGAGATTGCAAAAACGAAAATGCCAGATTTAAATACGACTGATCTTGAAGCTGCAAAAAGAATTATTGCAGGAAGTTGTAGAAGTATGGGAGTCGAAATCGTCGACTAATCCTCACCACAGGATTTCAAATAACGTGGTAGCAAAAAAACAAGCGGAGAAGAATATGGCGAAAAAACATTCAAAAAGATATCAACAATTATTGGAAAAAATCGAAAAAGGCAAAATCTATTCTATAGATGAAGCGGTAAAAAAAGTTAAAGAATTAAAATCAGCTAAATTTGATGAAACAGTAGAACTTGCCCTTCGACTGGGAGTAGATCCTAGACACGCTGATCAAATGGTACGAGGATCTGTTGTATTGCCTCACGGGACTGGAAAAACTGTGCGCGTTGCAGTATTTGCAAAAGGTGCAAAAGCTGATGAAGCAAAAGAGTGTGGAGCCGATATTGTCGGTGCAGAAGATTTGGTTGAACAGATTCAAAACGGCAACATAGATTTCGACATCGCAATAGCTACACCTGACATGATGGGGCTTGTCGGAAAGATTGGTCGTATTTTAGGACCTAAAGGTCTTATGCCTAACCCTAAAACAGGTACGGTAACAATGGATGTTTGTCAGGCTGTTAAAAATGCCAAAGCGGGTCAGGTAAACTTTAGAGTAGATAAAAAAGGGAACATCCACGCCGGTATAGGAAAAGCGAGTTTTTCTGAAGAAGCATTGAAAGAGAACCTTGAAACTTTTGTCGCTCAGATTAATAAGCTGAAACCGGCTGCGGCAAAAGGACGATATATCCAACATGCAGCACTCTCTCTTACGATGAGTCCAGCTGTTGAGCTGAATACGCAAGAGTTGATGGATATCAAAGGCTAATTTTATCTTAGACTGAAGATAGCGGGCATCCATAAGACCTGCTTGAAGTCTTCTGTCGGAAAGGAGGAAAAGAGTTTGACACGCAGCCAGAAAGAAGAGGTTGTTCAGTACCTCACGGAAGAATTCAAAAACGCTGCTGCGATCGTTGATTGTGACTACAAAGGCATGAGTGTATCCGAGCTTGAGTCACTGAGACGAATTGCAAAAGAGAAGGGACTCAAAGTAAGAGTTGTGAAAAATACTCTTGCAATGATCGCTCTTCGAAATAACGGCGTTGAGGACTTCCAACTCAAAGACACCAATGTGTTGATCTGGGGTGATGATCTTGTTGAGCTTGCAAAAACAGTAACTGATTTTGCAAAAGAGCATAAAGAGAACTTTCAGATCAAACAAGGGTACTTTGAAGGCGAAGTCGCAGATGCGAGCAAAATCGAAGCATATAGCAAGTTGCCAAGCAAAGAGGAGCTTCTTGGTATGCTTCTATCTGTTTGGACTGCTCCAATTCGAAATTTGCTCTATGTATGGAATGCACCGAAACAGAATTTCGTAACTGTGCTTGAAAATATTCGACAACAAAAAGAAAGCTAAAAAATAAAAAGGAGAGAAAGATGGCTTGTACAAGAGAAGATGTAATTGAGTATATCTCTAACCTCAGTGTATTGGAACTAAGTGAACTAGTAAAAGAATTTGAAGAGAAATTTGGTGTTAGCGCACAACCAACTGTTGTTGCAGGAGCTGTTGCTGCTGGTGGTGCAGAAGGTGGTGCTGCTGCTGAAGAAAAAACTGAATTTGATGTTGTTTTGACAGATGCAGGTCCTAAAAAAATCAATACAATTAAAGTTATTAGACAAGTAACAGGCCTTGGTCTCAAAGAGGCAAAAGAAGCTGCTGAAAATACACCAACTGTAATTAAAGAAGGTGTTAGCAAAGAGGAAGCTGAAGAGCTTAAAAAACAATTCGAAGAAGCTGGCGCTAAAGTAGAAATAAAATAAATCTTATTTTTGAAATAAAAGAAGAGGAGCCCTCCTCTTCTTAAGATTACATATAGTAAAATACACCCCCTCCTACCAAAACCATATGGTACAAAACTACAGAAATAGAGGTTAGCCTATGCTAAATAGTTTACAATCCGGAAGCAGACTTCGTGTAGATTTCTCCAAAATTCCGCAGGAATTGGATGTACCCAACCTTTTGCAACTGCAAAAGAGTAGTTATGAAAACTTCTTGATGGCAGATTCAAAGAGCCGTGAAAACAGCGGTATTGAAAAAGTTTTCAGATCAGTTTTCCCAATCCACGACCCTCATAATAGAATTTCTCTAGAATATGCAGGTAGTGAAATCATAAAACCAAAATACACTGTTCGTGAATGTATGGAACGAGGCATTACATATAGTGTATCTCTTAAAATGAATATTCGTCTCATTCTTTGGGAGCGAGATGAAAAAAGTGGTGAGAAAACTGGTGTGAAAGATGTCAAAGAGCAATCCATCTATGTTCGTGACATCCCGTATATGACTGACAGGACTTCTTTCATTATCAATGGTGTAGAAAGAGTTGTCGTTAATCAGCTTCACAGAAGCCCTGGTGTTATTTTTAAAGAGGAAGAGGCTTCTACGAGCAGTGGTACGATGATTCATACTGCACAAATCATTCCTGACAGGGGTGCATGGCTCTATTTTGAATATGACCCCAAAGATATCCTATATGTTCGAATCAACAAACGAAGAAAAATACCATCAACTATTCTTTTTAGAGCGCTTGGATATAGCAAACTGGACATTTTGAAACTATTTTATCCTATTACAAAAATCATCATCAAAGAGAATAAATTTTTTATCGAGTTTAGACCTGAAGATTTTATAGGAAGAGTTGAATTCGATGTAAGAGATGAAAACGGAAATCTTATTGTAGAAGCCGGCAAACGACTTACAAAGAAAAAAGCACAAAAGCTTATTGAAGAAGGTGTGAAGTATATAGAGTTCCCACTTGATGTATTGATGGATAGGCACTTGGCATCTCCAATTATTGATCAAGAAAGCGGAGAAGTACTGTACGATACATTAACACAACTTGATGAACATAAACTCAAAAAGATTTTAGAATTAGGGATTGATGAGTTCGAAATAGTCAATGATATTGCAAGCGGAAAAGATCGAGCCATTATCAACTCCTTCATAGCAGATCAAGAGAGCCTGAAGCTTTTGAAACAAACAGAAGGCATTGAAGATGAAAATGATTTAGCAGCCATTCGTATTTATAAAGTTATGCGACCTGGAGAGCCTGTTACAAAAGAGACCGCTAAAGCATTCATACAACAACTCTTTTTTGATCCAGAACGATACGACATCACGCGAGTCGGTCGTATGAAAATGAATCACAAACTAGGACTTGATGTTCCTGAATATGTGACTGTTTTGACAAGTGAAGATATTATCAAAACGGTGCAGTATCTCATTAAAGTAAAAAATGGTCAGGGTCATATCGATGACAGGGACCATCTTGGAAACAGACGAATCCGAGCGATTGGTGAGCTTTTAGCAAATGAGCTGCATTCCGGCCTTGTAAAAATGCAAAAGGCGATTCGGGATAAAATGTCTACTATCAGTGGTAGTCTTGATGAATTGATGCCACACGATCTCATCAACTCCAAAATGATTACCAATACGATTTTAGAGTTTTTCGCAACTGGACAGCTGTCACAATTTATGGACCAAACAAACCCACTGAGTGAAATTACCCATAAGCGAAGACTCTCAGCCTTGGGTGAAGGGGGACTTGTCAAAGAGCGAGCGGGATTTGAAGTTCGTGACGTTCACCCAACACATTACGGACGAATATGTCCAATTGAGACACCAGAAGGTCAGAATATCGGTCTGATCAATACTCTTTCGACCTATGCAAAAGTGAATGAACTCGGTTTCATTGAGGCCGCATACAAAGTGGTAAAAGATGGAAAAATTACCGATGAGATTGTATATCTCACTGCAGCCCAGGAAGAAGGGAAAATTATCGCTCCAGCAAATACCGAGATTATCGATGGTAATGAGATCAAGGGCGATTATGTAGAAGCGAGAAAAGATGGTGAGATTATTTTAGTCGAAAAAAACAAAGTTGAACTAATCGATTTGACACCACGAATGGTCGTAGGTGTTGCAGCAAGCCTCATTCCATTTTTGGAGCATGACGATGCGAACAGGGCTCTCATGGGATCAAACATGCAGCGTCAGGCTGTTCCGCTTCTAAGAACGGAAGCTCCTATAGTCGGGACAGGAATGGAAAAAGTTGTTGCCAGGGATGCATGGGAGTCGATTCGAGCTAGACGAAGCGGTGTTGTAGAGAAGATTGATAGCGAAAATATCTACATTTTAGGTGAAGATGAGAATGGGGCATATATCGACCATTACCGCTTGCAAAAAAATCTTCGAACAAACCAAAACACATGTTTTACCCAAAAACCGATCGTCAAAAAAGGACAATTCGTAGAAGCTGGCCAGGTGATTACTGATGGCCCTAATATGGACCATGCTGAACTTGCTCTTGGTAAAAATATGCTTGTTGCCTTTATGCCATGGAACGGATACAACTTTGAGGATGCTATAGTTGTGAGTGAGCGAATCCTCAGAGATGATGAGTTTACTTCAGTACATATCTATGAAAAAGAGATAGAGGCAAGAGAACTCAAGCATGGCGTAGAAGAGATTACGCGTGATATTCCCAATGTTAAAGAAGAAGAGATCGAGCATCTTGATGAGAGTGGCATTGTAAAAATCGGTACCTATGTCAAACCGGGAATGATTCTTGTTGGTAAAGTTTCTCCAAAAGGGGAGGTTCGACCAAGCCCAGAAGAACGGCTTCTTCGAGCAATTTTCGGGGAAAAAGCGGGTCATGTGGTCAATAAATCTCTCTACTGCCCGCAATCGATGGAAGGTGTTGTCGTTGATGTAAAAATCTTTACCAAAAAGGGGTACGACAAAGATCCGCGTGCGATCAAAGCGTATGAAGAGGAGAAAGAGAGACTCTCCAAAGAGCATCATGACAAACTTTTGATGATCGATAGAGAAGAGATGCTCAAAATCATCTCGCTTTTATCAAAAGAGCCTTTGGAAAAAGATGCAAAAATTAAAGATAAAGAGTTTAAAGCAGGAGAGAAAATTTCAAAAGAGGAGTTATCGCAAATCAACCGATTTGCACTCAACGCTCTTGTAAAGTCATATGCTCCTGAAGTACAGAAGAAATACAATGCCATTAAGACACATTTTCAAAATGAGAAGAGAAAACTGACTGAAGAGCATGAAGAGAAACTTGCAATCTTAGAAAAAGAGGATATCCTACCAAGTGGTGTAGTAAAACTAGTAAAAGTCTTCATCGCAACAAAACGAAAGCTCAAAGTTGGTGACAAGATGGCTGGACGACACGGAAACAAAGGTATCGTCTCCGTCATCGTCCCAGAGATCGATATGCCATACACAAAAGACGGAAGAATCGTCGATATTGTTCTCAATCCTCTTGGGGTTCCATCACGGATGAACATCGGACAGATCCTAGAAGTTCATCTTGGCCTTATCGGTAAAAAACTTGGTGAGCAGATTCAAGAGATTTTTGAAGCGAAACGAGCCGATTTTGTCAAAGAGCTTCGTCAAAAAATGATTGAAATAGCAGATGTTGCAAAACTGATGAATGCAAAAGAGACCATCGAGAAGATGAGCGACGAGGAGCTCATCGAGTATGCAAGGGACTGGAGCAAAGGGGTCAAATTTGCCACTCCAGTATTTGAAGGGGTCACTGCCGAAGAGTTTGAAAAACTCTATGAGCTTGCAAAAATGGATCTTGATGGTAAGACTGAGCTCTATGATGGACGAACGGGTGAGAAATTTAAAGAGCGTGTAACAGTAGGATATATGTATATGCTCAAACTTCATCACCTTGTTGACGAAAAAGTACACGCACGAAGCACGGGCCCATACTCACTAGTTACTCAACAACCTGTAGGTGGTAAAGCACTCTTTGGAGGTCAGCGATTTGGTGAGATGGAAGTATGGGCTCTTGAAGCGCATGGTGCTGCCCATACACTCAAAGAGATGCTCACTATTAAATCAGACGATGTGGAAGGAAGGGTCGCCGCTTATAAAGCGATTACAAAAGGCGAGCCTATTCCACAACCAGGTATTCCTGAGACGCTGTTTGTCTTGACAAAAGAGTTACAATCCCTTGGAATCGACGTAGAAATCTTAGATGAGGTAAAAGACGATGAAGAAACTGGTACCAATTGAAATCGGTGAAGAGAAAAGACCAAAAGATATCAAGGCGATCCAATTTCGCCTTGCTAGTCCTGAAAAAATCCTTTCTTGGTCCCATGGTGAGGTAAAAAAACCTGAAACGATTAATTACAGAACTTTAAAACCAGAGCGTGACGGTCTTTTTTGTGCAAAAATCTTTGGTCCAATTAAAGATTATGAGTGTCTTTGTGGAAAGTATAAGAAGATGCGCTACAAAGGTGTAGTGTGTGAAAAGTGTGGTGTTGAAGTAACGACTAGTAAAGTTCGACGAAGCCGAATGGGGCATATCGAACTTGTAACGCCAGTAGCGCATATATGGTACGTAAACTCTTTGCCAAGTCGAATTGGGACGCTGCTTGGCGTGAAAATGAAAGATTTGGAAAGAGTTTTGTACTATGAAGCCTATATCGTCAAAAATCCTGGGGAAGCATATTACGATTTTGAGAAGAAAAACCCCGTTAAAAAGTATGATGTTTTGAATGAAGAGCAGTATCAACAGCTCGTTCAGCATTTTGGTGACACTGGATTTGATGCCAGAATGGGTGGCGAGGTTGTCAAAGAGCTTTTGGAAGAGTTTGATCTTGTGGAAGCTTTTGAACAGCTTCGAGAGGAGATGAAAAACACTAACTCCGAAGCGAAGCGTAAAACGATCGTAAAACGTCTCAAAGTTATTGAAAGCTTTTTGAATAGCGGCAACAGACCTGAGTGGATGATGCTTACTGTCGTTCCGGTACTTCCACCAGATCTTCGACCACTCGTAGCTTTGGATGGTGGCAAGTTTGCAGTAAGCGATGTGAATGACCTGTATCGAAGAGTGATCAACAGAAACCAGCGACTCAAAAGGCTTCTTGAACTAGACGCTCCTGAAATTATCGTTCGCAATGAAAAGCGAATGCTGCAAGAAGCTGTGGATGCTCTTATCGATAACGGTCGAAGAGGCAATGCCGTTAAAGGTGCGAACAAACGGCCATTGAAGTCTTTAAGTGAAATTATTAAAGGAAAGCAGGGACGTTTTCGACAAAACCTACTAGGTAAACGGGTTGATTTTAGTGGGCGATCTGTTATTGTTGTCGGTCCAAATCTAAGAATGGATCAGTGTGGACTTCCAAAGTTGATGGCTTTGGAGCTATTCAAGCCGCATCTTTTGGCAAAACTTGAAGAGAAAGGCTATGCTACGACCCTCAAGCAAGCCAAAAAGATGATAGAAGACAGAGAAAATGTGGTTTGGGAGTGTTTGCAGGAAATTGTAGATGAGTATCCAGTACTATTGAACCGGGCGCCGACACTGCACAAACTCTCTATCCAGGCATTCCATCCTGTTCTTATCGATGGAAAGGCGATCCAGTTGCATCCGCTTGTCTGTTCTGCATTCAACGCAGACTTCGACGGTGACCAGATGGCGGTACACGTTCCTCTTACTGAAGAGGCGATTGCAGAGTGTAAGATCTTGATGCTGAGTTCCATGAACATTTTGCTTCCTGCATCGGGACGTGCGATTGCCGTACCTACACAGGATATGGTTCTGGGAATCTACTATCTATCCAAAGAGAAAGAGGATGCGAAGGGGACACACAAACTTTTTGCTGATATCAACGAAGTAATGACAGCACTAGAATCTGACTATCTCGATCTCAATGCAAAGATACGAACAAAAATCGATAATCAGGTAATCTATACCACAGCAGGCCGTCTTATTATCAAATCTATTTTGCCAGACTTTGTTCCAGTAAATCTTTGGAATAAAGTATTGAAAAAGAAAGATATCGCAAACCTCGTTGATTATGTATTTAAAGAGGGTGGTCCAAAAATTACAGCAGAATTTTTAGACAACCTCAAAGAGCTTGGTTTTAAATACTCTACCGTAACAGGTATCTCTATCAGTGCATACGATATTAAAGTTCCTGATTCGAAAAAGCGACTCATCGAAGAGGCGAAACGAAAAGTAAAAGAGATTCAGCAACAGTTCCAAGCCGGTCTACTTACAGAGCAAGAGCGATACAACAAGATTATCGATATCTGGACAGACACTTCGAACGAAGTGGCAAAAGAGATGATGGAACTGATGAAAAACGATAAAGATGGTTTCAATTCAGTGTACATGATGGCCGATTCTGGTGCACGGGGTAGCTCGGCTCAGATCAGACAGCTCGCCGGTATGCGGGGACTTATGGCAAAACCTGATGGTACTATCATTGAGACGCCTATTATCTCGAACTTTAAAGAGGGTCTCAACGTTCTTGAGTACTTTATCTCTACCCACGGTGCAAGAAAAGGGCTTGCGGATACAGCACTCAAAACTGCAAACGCAGGATACTTGACACGAAAACTTGTAGATGTTGCACAAAACGTGAAGATTACAATGGATGATTGCGGAACGCACGAAGGTGTTGAGATTACCGATATCTCAGTAGGAAACGAGCTTATTGAGCCATTGGAAGACCGAATATTTGGACGTGTTCTAGCCCAAGATATTATGGATCCGATAACAAATGAGATTTTGTTTAGTGAAGGGACACTTCTTGATGAAGAGAAAACGCGAAAGATCATAGAGGCTGGAATCAAGTCTGTAACCATTCGAACGCCGATTACATGTAAAGCAGAGAAAGGTGTATGTGCGAAATGTTACGGTCTCAATATGGCGGAAGGCAAACTGGTAAAACCTGGTGAAGCAGTCGGGATAATTGCTGCCCAATCTATTGGTGAGCCAGGAACGCAGTTGACACTTCGAACCTTCCACGTTGGTGGTACGGCAAGCAGGAGTGCAGAAGAGCGGCAAGTCGTTGCAACTAAAGAGGGCTTTATCCGATACTATAACCTCAAAACATACGAAACGGAAGATGGCAAAATCATCGTAGCCAACAGAAGGAATGCTGCAGTACTTTTGGTTGAGCCAAAAATTAAAGCTCTTTTTAATGGCGAAATTGAAGTGAAACCTATTCATGATGAAGTACTGATCACCCTTTCTAATGGCGAAGAAAAAGTACGGTATAGTTTTAAAAAGAGCGATTTTGCAAGACCAAATGAATTGGCTGGTGTAAGTGGCAAAATAGAAGGGAAACTCTACTTACCTTACGAAAGTGGCACAAAAGTAGAAGCAGGGGAGAGTATTGTTGAAATTATCAAGGAGGGATGGAATATCCCAAATAGGATTCCGTATGCTGCGATACTTAAAGTGAAAGATGGCGCTCCTGTGACTCAAAAAATCGTAAGTGGTGCCAAAGGAGTTGTAAAATATTACAAACTCAAAGGGGACTATCTAGAGCGGTTTGAAGGTGTAAAAGAGGGTGAAAAGATAGAAGAAAAAGGTCTTTTTGCCGTGATTGCCGATGAAGAGGGTAGAGAAGCAGCAAGACACTATATTGCAAGAGGCTCTATAATCGAAGTTGCCGATGACCAGTCTGTAGATAAAGATACTGTAATCGCAATGCCAGCAAAATCCGATAAAACGGTTATTGCAGAGTGGGATCCATACTCTATTCCAATTATTGCTGAAAAAGAGGGCGTTATTACGTTTGAAGATATTATTCCAGGTGTGACAGCAGTTGAGCAGGTGGATGAATTTACCGGCGAAACAAGACTTACCATCAATGAATATATTCCAGCTGAGTATAAACCGGCGATCGTTCTAGCACCAAAAGATGGAAGTGAAATTATCCGATATGTCCTTGATCCAAAAACTGCCATCTATGTGCAAAATGGCCAAGAAGTGAAACTTGCTCAAACGTTGGCAAAAACACCAAAAGCTGCGGCTAAATCAAAAGATATTACCGGGGGTCTTCCAAGAGTGAGTGAACTTTTCGAAGCAAGACGTCCAAAAGATCCGGCAGTTGTAGCGGAGATCGATGGTGTTGTCAGTTTTGGAAAACCAAGCCGCGGAAAACAAAGAATTATCATTACAGCTGATACCGGCCAAACGGTAGAGTATCTGATCGATAAAAATAGACAGATTCTTGTCCATAACGGTGAGTTTGTCCATGCGGGTGAAAGATTAACCGATGGCACCGTGAGTGGACATGATATTCTTAGAACGCTCGGTGAAAAAGCGTTGATGTACTACATGGTAAGCGAAATTCAGCAAGTGTATAGAAGACAAGGGGTGAATATCTCCGATAAACACATTGAGATTATTGTTTCTCAGATGCTTCGACAAGTAAAAATCGTTGATAGCGGAGATACAAAGTTTATTCCTGGTGATCTTGTGAGTAAAAAAGAGTTTAGAAAAGAGAATGAAAAAATATTAAGACTCGGTGGTCAGCCAGCTATTGCGGAACCAATTTTGATTGGTATCACAAGAGCTGCGGTAAGCTCAGACTCTGTTATCAGTGCAGCATCTTTCCAAGATACGACAAAAGTTTTAACAGAAGCGAGTGTGAGCGCGAAAGTAGATCATCTAGAAGATCTCAAGGAAAATGTCATTATCGGTCGACTTATTCCAGTTGGAACCGGTCTATATAAAGATCGGAAGGTGAAAGTGGAAACAGCAAGCCAAGAGTAGCTTTTGGCTTACAAAAAGTTTAAATTAAGTTTATTATAATATTTGTTTGAATATAATTAGCCACTAATTTTGCGAGAAAGGAAGAGAAAGTGCCAACAATCAACCAATTGGTAAGAAAAGAGAGAAAAAAGGTGATTAAAAAATCAAAATCACCAGCTCTTGTAAAATGCCCACAAAGACGAGGTGTATGTACAAGAGTCTATACGACGACACCAAAGAAACCAAACTCTGCACTTCGAAAAGTTGCAAAGGTACGACTCACTTCAGGATACGAAGTGATCAGTTATATTCCAGGTGAAGGTCACAACCTGCAAGAACACTCTATCGTACTTGTACGAGGGGGTAGGGTAAAAGACTTGCCAGGTGTGAAGTATCATATTATTCGGGGTGCGCTTGATACTGCAGGTGTTGCAAACAGAAAGAAATCCCGATCGAAATATGGTACAAAAAAACCAAAATCGTAACCATAACAAATCGTAATATAGTGAGAAATTAAAGCAATTTAAGATCTCACTCATAGCCACAGGCGAGGCTTAGTCGTCTGAGTAAAAACTAATTTGAAGGAGCTAGAAGTGAGAAGAAGAAGAGCCCCTATACGGGAAGTAATGCCAGATCCGATTTACGGAAGCAAAGTTGTTACAAAATTTATCAATAAATTGATGTGGGATGGTAAAAAAAGTACTGCACAAAAGATTTTTTACAACGCTTTGAAGCTGATTGAAGAAAAAGACAAAGAAGCAAAAGGGATCGATATCTTTAACGAAGCGATCGAAAATGTAAAACCTTTACTTGAAGTAAAGAGTAGAAGAGTTGGTGGTGCAACTTACCAAGTACCGGTTGAAGTGAGACCTGTAAGACAGCAGTCTCTTGCAATCCGATGGATTGTAGATGCGGCACGAAACAGAAATGAAAGAACGATGGCTGAGCGATTGGCAAACGAGCTTCTTGATGCTGCAAACAAAAGAGGCGCAGCATACAAGAAAAAAGAAGATACATATAAAATGGCTGAAGCGAACAAAGCTTTCGCACATTACAGATGGTAAAATCGCGTCCATATTATCAATCTATCTTTTTTGGCGAAGATCTCTTCGCCTCTTCATATTCCCAAAAACCTCAATACATTATGCATAAAAAAGGATAAAAAATGGCAAGAAAAACACCTATTGAAAAGGTTCGTAACATAGGCATCGCTGCCCATATCGATGCCGGTAAGACCACAACGACAGAACGAATATTGTACTATACAGGAATCTCTCATAAAATCGGTGAGGTGCACGAAGGTGCAGCGACAATGGACTGGATGGACCAGGAAAAAGAACGTGGTATTACCATTACTTCAGCTGCAACCACATGTTTTTGGAAAGATCACCAAATCAATATCATCGATACTCCAGGACACGTTGACTTTACAATCGAAGTTGAACGAAGTATGCGGGTTCTAGATGGAGCTGTCGCAGTATTTTGTGCAGTTGGTGGAGTTCAGCCACAGTCTGAGACTGTTTGGAGACAGGCAAACAAATACCATGTACCAAGAATCGTTTTCGTAAACAAGATGGACCGAATCGGTGCAGATTTTTACAATGTTGAAAATCAAATTAGAGAAAGACTCAAAGCCAATCCTGTTCCTATCCAGATTCCAATCGGTGCTGAAGACAATTTCAGAGGCGTTGTAGACCTCGTTGAAATGAAAGGTATTGTCTGGGATGATGAGACAATGGGAGCAAAATATGAAGTGATCGATATCCCAGAAGAGCTCCGAGAAAAGGCTGAAGAGTATCGGGAAAAGCTCGTTGAAGCGGTAGCTGAAACAGATGAAGAACTTCTGGATAAATATCTTGGCGGTGAAGAGCTTACAACAGAAGAGATTAAAAAAGGTATCAAAAAAGGTACCCTTGATATGACTATCACGCCAATGCTTTGCGGAAGTGCGTTTAAAAACAAAGGGGTACAGACACTTCTTGATGCAGTTGTTGATTATCTTCCTGCTCCAACAGAGGTGAGCTGGATCAAAGGAATTGATCCGAAAACTGGAGAGGAAGTGAGCGTTGAGTCTACTGACAATGGTCCGTTTGCAGCTCTTGCATTTAAAATCATGACAGACCCGTTTGTTGGACAGCTCTCATTTATCCGTGTATACAGAGGTCAAATTGCAAGTGGAAGCTATGTACTCAACTCTACAAAAGAGAAAAAAGAGCGAGTTGGGCGACTTCTTAAAATGCATGCAAATAAAAGAGAAGAGATCAAAGAACTTCCAGCTGGTGAGATCGGTGCAGTTGTTGGTTTGAAATATACCCTTACTGGTGATACACTTTGTGACGAGAGTCATCCAGTGATCCTAGAGAAAATGGAATTTCCAGAACCAGTTATCAGTGTTGCAGTAGAGCCTAAAACAAAAGCAGACCAAGAGAAAATGGCTACAGCTTTGGCGAAACTCGCGGAAGAGGATCCAAGCTTTAGAGTTCATACCGATGAAGAGACTGGTCAGACAATTATCTCTGGTATGGGTGAATTGCACCTTGAAATCATCGTTGATCGAATGAAACGAGAATTCAAAGTAGATGCAGAAGTTGGTCAGCCACAAGTTGCATACAGAGAGACTATCAAAGCTCCTGTCGATCAAGAGTACAAATACGCAAAACAGTCCGGTGGTCGTGGTCAGTACGGACACGTATTTATCAAACTTGAACCACAAGAGCCAGGTAAAGGATATGAGTTTGTCAACAACATCACAGGTGGTGTTATTCCAAAAGAGTATATTCCAGCAGTTGACAAAGGTATCCAAGAAGCGATGCAAAACGGTGTACTAGCTGGATATCCTGTTGTTGATATAAAAGCGACACTTTATGATGGAAGCTACCATGATGTTGACTCCAGTGAGATGGCGTTTAAAATCGCTGGTTCTATGGCATTTAAAGAGGCAGCAAAAAAAGCAAATCCAATCTTGCTTGAGCCAATCATGAAAGTAGAAGTTGAAGTACCTGAAGAGTACATGGGTGATGTGATCGGTGATATCAACCGAAGACGAGGCCAGGTACAAAGCATGGAAGATAGAGCAGGGAATAAAATCGTAACAGCAATGGTGCCATTAGCAGAGATGTTTGGATACTCAACAGATCTCCGATCTTTTACACAAGGTCGAGGTACATACTCTATGGAATTTGATCATTATGAAGAGGTACCGAAAAACGTTGCAGATGAAATCATCAAAAAACGCAATGGCTAAGGTAATCAAAACCGGTATAACCGATGAAAAAGCAATAAAAGAGACCCTCCAGAAGGAGGGATTCTCTAACATATTTATATGGCGTGACGCTCCGCATACGAAATATCCCCTTCATACTCATCCACATTATGAGGTTCGCTGGATTATGGATGGAATATTGGAGATAGAAGAGAACGGTACAAAGTACACTCTCCAGCCTGGAGATAGACTCGAATCAGAACCTCAAACTCCCCACACAGCCTATACGCCTACAGGCGTAACTTATATTTGTGGGTCCCGGTAGCTCAGCTGGATAGAGCACAGGATTCCTAATCCTGAGGCCGTGGGTTCGAATCCCGCCCGGGACATTTTCTGTTTCATCATTCTTCTTATTCAAGATAATTTTATTTTTCTATATTAAAATAGAATGTATAATTAAATAATGGATAAAGACCTTATAAAAGGAAATAAATGAAAAAGAGCCCAAAAGCGCTCGTTATTGATGATTCGGCATTGGTCCGAAGATTTTTGAAAAAAGAGTTGGAACGGCTCGGATTCGAGGTAGATGTCGCAAAAGATGGTGAAGAGGGTGAGAAAAAAGCTTTAGAGAATCAATATGATCTTATTACACTCGATATCGAGATGCCCAAGAAAAATGGGTTGGATGTGTTACGGTCCATTATGGAGAAGAATCCTACACGAGTTCTCATTGTAAGCACGTATGCTGTTGAGAATGGCGATATAGCAATGAACGCTCTTCAGTTGGGAGCATTGGATTATATAACAAAACCTGATCAAAGATTGGCAACGGCTGGAAATGAGTTTATAAAAGAGTTTGAATTTAAGATAAATGAACTTATGAAAATCAACAAGATTTCTCTTTTAACAAGAAAAAAGAGGTTCTCTTCTATATATACTCCGGTTATAGAACAAGCGACAGAGTTTGCTCCCAAAGATGATAAAAAATATGTACTTGTTGGTGCCTCAACCGGCGGTCCAAAACTTATTGAAGCAATTGCGCGATCTTTGCCTGAAAACTATCCCTATCCTGTGTGTGTGGTACAGCATATGCCACCGACATTTACTGGAAAGTTTGCTGAAAGACTTGATAGTATTAGTAAAATAAAAGTGCTTGAAGCTAAAAATGGTGAAGAACTCACACCCGCAAAGATGATCATAGGCAAGGGCGGAAAGCATCTTCATTTTCGAAGAGACGGTAATAAGGTGGTTTGTAAGCTTGTTCCAAATACAAATAACCGTTTTTTTGTACCGAGCGTGGATGAGATGTTTTTTAGTGCGTTGGAGGTGATGAATCCAAAAAACATCATGGCAGTACTGTTAACTGGAATTGGTGATGATGGTGCAGATGGAATGGTGGCTTTGAAAAAAGCAGGTGCTTATACAATAGCAGAAAGTGAAGAGAGTGCGACGGTCTATGGAATGCCAAAAGAGGCATATGTAAGAGGGGGAACAGTAAAAGTTTTGCCCTTTGATGAGATTTTACAAGAGATAATTGCTTTTGGGAGTAAAAATGACATTAAAAAAGATGGAAGATAAAACACCGATTTCTCGTTTTAGAGAGTTTTTAGAAGCACGTGAATACATTGAATCATTTGAAAACTATGAAGAAGATGATGTTTTTGCTGCTATTGATTATATGCTCATTCATAAAGAGTATCATTATCTCCTTCGAATGATTTTAGAACATTGTCAAAAACCTGGTATTGAAAGACTTTCGAGTTACGTTTTTGCTCGACTCGATTGTTTGAAGCGAGAAGAGGATCAAAAACTTTTGCAACAACTTCTTTTGTGTAAAAATAATAGTATCGGAAAAAATGTTTTTACTTATATATTATCTTGTTGTGAATTTATGGATGTTGGAAAACTTTTTCAAGAATATCCAATATCTCGACAAGAACTGCAACATTTATTAGAATATGGTGATTGTGAAAGTATTCGTATGTATGCTGAACAAATTTATGATGATCTTTTTGAACGTTTGCGTATTTTAGAAGAGTTTTTTGAACTTTATCATCGAAAGAGTGAAAATGACTGATTTTGATCTGATCAAACTTCGTGATTTTATATTAGCTAAAACGGGTATTTATATTGATGATGACAAACTGTTTAAAATTTATAAAAGAAAGTTTGAAGATTTTATCCAAAAGCAAGGTTTTGATGATTTTAGCAGCTTTTATAATCGTCTTGTCTTTAAAAAAGATGAACATTTATTGCAAGAACTTATCAATCTTACCACAGTCAATGAAACCTATTTTTTTCGTGAGGCTTATCAGTTTAAAACTCTTGTAGAAGAGGTATTGTCAGAACTTGATGGATTGCGTCCACCACATGAGTCGATCAATATTTTGACAGCTCCAAGCTCTTCAGGAGAGGAACTCTATTCTATTGCAATTTATATTATGGAGTATGCCAAAGAGATATTTTATAAAAGAGATTTTGTTTTAGTTGGAATAGATATTGATTCAGTTATGATTCAAAAAGCGAGGCAAGGTATTTTTAATCAAAGAAGTGTGAGTAAGATTCCTCCTCATCTTTTGCAAAAATATTTTATAAAAGAGGGTAATCAATATAAAATCATCGATGAGATACGAAAAGGCCTTACGTTTAAAGTGGTCAATGTTATGGACTTTTATGCAATGAAAAAACTTGGAAGATTTGATGTCATTTTTTCAAGAAATATGCTGATCTATTTTGATGAAAAAACAAGAAAAGAGATACTGGCTACCTTTCATGCCCTTTTGAAACCACACGGATATCTCTTTTTGGGCCATGCTGAAAAAGTGCCGGTAGAGATGGAGATTTTTAAACGAGTGAAAAAAGGAGAGAGTATTATCTATCAAAAAGCTTAATGAAAAGAGCTCCATCCTGTATTAAAAAGATTGAGAGATTTGTTTTTTAATGTGACGATACCAGCACTAAGGGAAGTTTTATTAGATAAATGGGCAATATTACTCGAAGGAACTGAGACGATATCTTTGATATTATCAACGATGATAGCAAACTCTTCTCCTTCATCATTTTGTATAATAATAATTTTCGACTCATCATTTGGGATAAACTCTTTTTGTAAAATTTTTGCAATGTCTATAAGATAGTAGGTTTTGTTTTTATGTAAAATAAGTCCATAAACGTTTTTATTGGTTGTAAGAGCATTATTCGTGATGTTTGTTTTGGAAAACTCTAAAACAGTGACAACGTTTTTAATGGGTATTGCATAATCTTCTTGAAAAAGTGAGAAAAGCAATAGGTCTTCTTCATTATTCTCGTTGTCTAGTTGTTTTTCTTTTTTCTGTGCTGTTAAGCCATATTTGTTAATACTCTCTTGAAGAAATTGTGATGAAACAATAGGTATTATGCTATTTTGGTAGTGAAAATACCCTTCAAAAAGCTGATTGGTATCACTTTCGCTGACAATATTTTCGCGCTCTATGTCGACGAGACCCTCAATACGTTCTATTAAAAGTCCCAGTATTTTTGAATCATGTTGTAATATGATCACTGAACCTTCTTTTAATGAGTCTGAATGCAATTTTTTTGCTAAATCGGCTACTTTCAAAGCTCTATTTTTATAGTTATAAATTCCTGTTATCCAATCGTGTTGCAATTGTTGAACGGGTTTCATGTGTGATAATGGAACAATAGAGTGAATAAAGTTGTTATCAATAGCATAAAATTTGTCATTGAGTGTAAAAAGTAAGAAAGGACGAAACTGCTCTTTTTGCTGTTTTATAATCTTTTTTTGTTCTGTTTGTTGTAATGGTGGTATTACAATAGATTGCAAAACATGATGCAGTGGTAATTCCTGAAAGACAACATCATCTTTTTCATATAAATCACCTGCTGTTGAGTTACTTTGTGTAAACTCTTCCAAGGCCAAAATCTCATCGATTAAAAATGCATATTTATTATTATTGAAAGTGAGAAGGAGAACGGGTTTGTTGGAAACTTCATCACACTCTCCAATATTAAGAATTTTTTTTAGACAAAGTAGCAGAAAATGTGATGAACCATGCTGTATACTTCCAATAACATATTCTGGCATGTGAAGCATTGGAGTTGTTTTTTTTGCATAAAAAATCTGTTGTATATATTCTGTCGAAACAACATAGACATGGTTATCTATCCGAAATTTGATAATAGTTGTTTCCATCTTTACAACCTTTGTGTAATGCGATTGATTTGAGTGATATCATTTTGCATTTCGTTGGCAATTTTTTGAATGATTTGTGCTGCTTCTTTTGACTGGGAAGCATTTGTAAAGCTAAGCTCAGCAGCTTGTTGTATCTGCTCAGATGCAATGAGTGATTGTTCAAGAGCTTGTAACATCTGATTTGTCGCTTCGGAAAATGTTTTGATTGTTTTTTGGATATGATCGAGTTGCTGTACGTTTCTGGATAGTTCTGTTTTAAGTTTTTCAAGCTTATTGAGTTCCCTATCTTGAATCAAGATAATATTATTGATATCGACAAGCATTGTGTCATTTTGATCTTGGATCTCATCAATAATTTCAATGATTTTATCAAGGTCGTTTTCTGAATCAATAGCAAGATTTCGAATATCGTTCGAAACTTCTCGAAATCCTTGCCCCTTTTCGCCAAGGCGAATAGCTTCCAGAGCACCATTGATAGAGATACTTGCAACTTGGACAATAGCGAGTTCGATTTTTCGTATGAGATTACTAAGAGTTAAGATTTTAGATTTGATGAATTGTAAGTCATTTTTCCGATCATTTGCAAGAGTATAATTTTGTTTTGTTGATTGTTGTACATTTGAGATAAGTTCTATAATAGTGTGAAATTCTTTTTGTACTTTTTTGATCTCTTCATAAACATTTTCGACCGTCCCTACACTTTCTTTTATATGTTGAACACATTTTTGAGCAACTTCTGCATTTGTTTTGGCATCATTTTTAGCCAATTCTGCAGCTGTTTCAATTTGCATAAGTGCTTCTAATACCTGTTCCATAGAGTTATTGAGTTCATAAACAGAGCTTGAAAGTTCTTCTGAAGCTGTGGCTAATTCATGTTTGATACCCTCTTTATCGGTAGAATGAAGCGATTCTATGAGAATATTGATCATTTTAGCTGCTTCTTCTATTTGAGAAAATGCTGTGTTTTGCATACTGATAGTACTTGTTACTTGTGCCACCGCACTTGCACTCTCTTCTGCGGCACTGGCAATCGTTTCTGCACCTCTATGTAAAATAGCGATTTCTTGGACTACTTTTTGAATATTTTGCAATAAGGCATCGATGTCTTTTACAAATTGCTCCATTGTGTGGACCATTGTTTCTATTTTTTGATAAGAGCTGTAGGCCTTTTGTGAAGATTTTTCCATTTCATCTTTGACTTGTAGAATGTCCGTTTTGCTTTTTTCTACTTTTTCTTTGATGATATCGACAACTTGTTCAATTTTATGGGCATAGACATTTGACTTTGAGGCAACTAAACGTATTTCACGAGCCATAACATTGAAAGACTCCCCCTCTTCTTTAACGCGACTTGCTTCAATGGCGGCATTTAAAGCAATGAGAGCAAGATTTCGAATGATATTGACTGCTTCTGTTATCTCTTGAGAAGTTTCAAAAAGTTCTTGACTTTTTTGGACAATATTACTAGCCCATTCTGAAGCTTGTTCCATCCCGTTTTTTGTATCACCTATACTTTCTTGCGTTTCTAAAAATATATCTTCCAACTCGTTGGAAATGACGACGATTTTATTTGTCTCTTTTTCTAGCATTAAGGAGTTCTCTTTAATTTGTGTAATGGCGCTTAGACTCTCTTCTGCTGCTCCAGCGCTTTGTTCAGCTGCTGCAGCGATCTGTTCCATTGTTTGTTTCAGCTCTTCTATCGCAGTATATCCTTCGGCAATCTCTTTCAAAAAGTTTTGAGAGATACGGGCTAATTCTTCTTGTATACTCTCATCAACTTTCTTCGCAACAGTGGATTGTGTTTTGATTGCTTGAGGAGTTTTTATAGATGGTTGAGATTGCTCTACCTGTTCCATAGCTTGGTCGTCATGACTATAATGTTGTTTGAATGCCATTTTAACTCCTTATCTCTATTCTACCTCAATTATATGTTACTCCTAAAAGCTTAAATAAATTATAAAATTTAGAATGTCACAATTTTGACACAATGAAAGTATTTTTGTTATTATAATGATGCACATCGATCGAAGTAGATTTGGGGCTTTGCCCCGCTGCACTATCTTTTTTCTTCAAAACCCGCTATAATGTTTCTACCCGAACAAAACGGGATGCATTATTTTCAAAGGAACATTCAATGAAGCAGATTTATGTAGGGAATCTCCCTTATTCTTCAAACGAAGAGGACGTTAGAGAGCTTTTCGCTCAGTATGGTGAAGTAACTTCCGTAAAACTTATCAACGATAGAGAAACAGGTAGACCAAGAGGTTTCGGTTTCGTTGAGATGGATGATAGCAGTGCAGATTCTGCAATCGAAGCACTCGATGGAAGTGAGTTTGGCGGACGATCACTTAAAGTAAATGAGGCACGACCGCGAGAGCAACGGCCTCGAAGAGAATTTAACTAATATTCTCCACAAAGGCGGCTTTGCCGCCACTACATTAATTCCACTCCCCATTTGATCAAATCCATTCCATACTTTTGACGCACCTTTCGACTTTGTTGCAAGAGCTTTGTAAACTTTTTATCTTTTTTCCAATTGAGTAGTTCATAGGAGCTAAACTTTTTAAAGCGTAAACAGCGAAGAGCGATTCTTGTAACTGATGCTGTCGGATATTTATCCGCTTGCTCAAAAAGTTCAAGAGCGATTCGTTTGCATTTCGCTTCACTAAAAGTGGTTTCATCAATGATGTGTGCTTTACTTTTGTAGCCGGTATCATATTTGAGTGAAAGAAAATATTGGGTAGGATTGAAACGCTCTTTTGCTACAGAATCACTCAAATGTCTTGCAAGTACGATGACCCGTCTTTTTAGTTCTTTTCTGTCGCTTATGGGATTGATGGTTCTTGAGATGCCTACCGATTTTCTTGGTATTTTTGGATGAAGAGATTCATTGTCTTCTCCCCATATTCTTTTATAAAGCGTAATACCTGGTTTTTTCCAGCTATAAAAGATATCTTTGATATATTTTGTCTCACCGAGGGTTTGGATGCCGTATCGCTTCAGTCTTTTGAAGTATCCTCGACCGATACCAGGAAATTTTTCTAATGGAATATTTTGAATGAATCCCTCTACATCCTCAACTACTTTTATGCCATGTGGTTTTGCGTAGCTTGTGGCAAGTTTTGCTGTCCATTTGCTTTTTGCCGCACCTATGGATACCGGGAGCCCTAACTTATCTTTGATGAGGATCTGTAAGTGATGGATAAAAGTTTCTGTGTACTCATCCTCGATGTATCCATCCAAATCACCAAAAAATTCATCGATACTGAACTGCTCGACAACAGGTATCTCTTTTTGTAAAAGATTGTGAAGCGCTTTTGAGAGTTTGTGGTAATAGAGATGATTAGGAGGAACGACTTTAAGATGAGGACAAAGTTGCAAAGCCTCTTTGACACTCATTCCAGTTTTTACACCATATCTTCTAGCTTCATAACTTGATGTGATGATGATCCCTCTGATTTTTCCTCCATCCTTGAAATACTCATCAAACTCCATATCGGCATCGTAAAAGATGGAAGGTACGAAAGCACCTTGATGTTTTTGCAAAAGATCCATTTTGTGCTGATTTTTCGAATCAAATATAAAAGGATCTCCTCTACCTCCCACAGCTGCCGGGATGTTGCGAAGGGATGGTTTTTTAAGTCTTTCAGCCGATATAAAAAAAGCATCGATATCGATATGGATTTTCATGGTCTCTCCTTTTGTAGAATAGCTATTGCTTCAGTTTTGTAGGTTGTTTTGTTAAAATATTAACAATTGTTTAAAAGCTTTTTAGAATAATTAACAATTTGTTAACCGGAGTTTTCATGCTAAAAGTAGAAGAGGTGATAGAACGGATCAAAGATGTCCTATCAAAAGAGATTGATGGGAAAAAAGTGTATGACAAGGATGTGGCAGCTGCACTGGGTATCACACCGGAACATTTGAGTATACTCAAAAAAAGAAAAAAGCTTCCGTTACCTGAGATATTGGATTTTTGTGCCAAACGAAAGATCAGTATCAACTGGCTTTTATATGACCAAGATCCGGAATCTTTGCAAGAAAATACCCAAAAGTTTGCGTATGTACACTATTTTAAAGAGGTGGGCGCGAGTGCAGGAGGAGGGGCATTGAATTATGAGCTTGTCTCACAAAAGCTCTATATCGATGAAGAGATTGTTCAGATGCTTGGAGGTAGAGGAGCTTTAAAACATATCGAAGCGATCCATCTTCTTGGTGATTCTATGGAGCCGACACTCAAGGATGGAAGCATCCTTTTTGTGGATAGAAGTGAATTGGATGTAAAAAAAGGTGGAATATTTCTACTTTCTACTCTCATGGGTCTTTTTGTAAAACGGGTTCGCCTCAGACTTGACGGGAAACTAGAGATGATATCGGATAATCCAAGCTATCCTGTAGAAGTGGTGCAAGGTGATGAAGTACAGGTGGTTGGGAAAGTGGTAGGTAGCGTGGAGCGTATCGTATGAGTCGGCTCATTGTTTATGGGGATATTCACGGGTGCTTGGATGAGTTGTGTAAGCTGAGAGAAATGTTAAGTATTACTGAAGAAGATGAAGAGTATTGTGTGGGAGATGTGATCAATAAAGGACCCTACTCTTTAGAAACGCTTCGGTATGTGAAGGAAAAAAATATCCGGTGTGTCCGGGGTAATCATGAGGATAAATTGTTACGATACCATCACCATGAAATGGAACGCATAACTACATCAAAGCCAAATCCTATGCATCTGTCGCAAAAAGAGCTCGAAGTGTATCGTTCGATGGAACGAGAGGATTTTTTGTTTTTACAATCATTTCCTCTTTTTATCCAAAAAAAGAGACTCACCATCATTCATGCAGGCGTACTTCCCTCGACCAATCTGTATGCGCTTGATAAAAAAGAGGCTGCCAAAGTGATGCGGGTTCGATATCTTGATGAAAAAGGTAATTTTGTCGTGCTTGATAAGAGTGAACCCAAAAAACATTTTTGGTGGAGCAGTTTGTATGATGGTCGGTTTGGATATATCGTCTATGGGCATCAGCCCTTTTTGACTCCAAGAGTAGATCGTTTCAGCTTTGGGATCGATACGGGAGCCGTGTATGGAAATAGACTCACTGCAATTGTTTTTGATCAAAAGGATGAGGTATTGATAGAGAGCTACCGTTTTGTATCGGTGGATGCAAAAGCGTATGCGAAAAAAGGAAAAGCGTGGATTGTCGGGGATTTGTAGCCGATGTGCATCTGGCAAAACTTGCCAAATATCTAAGACTTCTTGGATTTGACACACTCTATTTTAATCATATAGAAGATAATGAGCTACTTCATATTGCCAAAGAACAAAAACGTCTGATTCTCTCAAAAGACAAAAGACTTTGCGAAAGAGACAAAAAGCGATGCCTTTTGATCACAGAAAAAGATCTTGAAGCCCAGATCAAAGAGGTTTTGCAAAGATGCTCAAATCTAAAATGCAAACCATTTAGCAGATGTCTTGTGGACAACATCCCTTTAGAGCCTATCGAAAAAGGGAAGATTCTTGATAGATTGCCTCCAAAAGTGAAAAGATACTATACCCAGTTTTGGATCTGTCCAACATGTGGACGGATCTATTGGCATGGAAGCCATTATGAAAAGATGAAGAGATTTATAGAGCAGGTATGTGACTAAAGCCTTTTATCCACCACCTCTTTTGGCAGTACACCCTTAATATCATAGACCACACACGATTCAGGCCTCTTTGAAAAATCAAGCTGCTTGAATTGATTGTGAGCCACGGCTAAAATGATAGCATCATAGTCGTTAAACTCTGGACTTTTTTCCAAAAGCTCTATGCCATACTCATGCTCTACTTCTTCTTTATCCGCCCATGGATCATATACATCTACATGGATTCCAAAATCTTGGAGTTCGTTGATGACGTCAATAACTCTACTATTTCTGATATCCGGACAGTTCTCTTTAAAAGTGATACCAAGTACTAACGCTTTGCTTCCTTTGACTTTATGCCCTTTATGGATAAGCAGTTTCACCACCTTATTGGCTACAAAGACACCCATCTCATCATTGGTTCTTCGACCAGCCAAGATGATTTGTGGATGATATCCCACCTCTTTTGCTTTATAGGCCAAATAGTATGGATCTACTCCAATACAGTGTCCTCCCACAAGACCTGGCCGAAATGGCAAGAAATTCCATTTGGTTCCTGCGGCCTCTAAGACATCGAGTGTATCGATATTTAGTTTATCGAAGATGAGTGCCAGTTCATTGACAAAACCTATATTGATATCTCTTTGGGCATTTTCTATCACTTTTGCAGCCTCTGCTACTTTGATGCTTGGTGCTAGATGAGTGCCAGCTGTGATAATACTTTTATAGAGTGCATCCACTTTTTGTGCAATCTCTGGAGTACTGCCGCTTGTTACTTTTTTGATATTTGGTAGACGATGCTCTTTATCTCCTGGATTGATGCGTTCGGGAGAGTAGCCACAGAAAAAGTCTTTATTAAATGTAAGTCCACTTTCACGTTCCAGTTCAGGAACGCATACCTCTTCGG
The DNA here is from genome assembly GCF_000010325.1 of Nitratiruptor sp. SB155-2. Taxonomy (GTDB): domain Bacteria; phylum Campylobacterota; class Campylobacteria; order Campylobacterales; family Nitratiruptoraceae; genus Nitratiruptor. The sequence goes on from NC_009662.1 coordinate 275,576, forward strand.
TACATCCTGGAAAGACGGTGCTTTCATAGATAACGATATCCCCTTTTTTAAGGACTCTTCCAACAGTTCTTGAAGCCATGACAAGAGGAGTGAGGTCTGGATTTTTGTGTGTATCGATGGGTGTTGGGACGGTAACGATATAGATGTTTGCTTTTTTGATATCTTCGATAGAAGTTGTGAAGGAGAGATTTTTTGCTTCTTTGAGTTCTTTTTCATTCACTTCGAGTGTTCTATCGATTCCCTTTTTTAATTCTTCAATCCTGTTTGCGTTGATATCAAATCCGATCGTTTCATACTTTTTGCCAAACTCCACAGCTAGTGGTAAGCCTACGTAGCCAAGGCCGATGATGGATAGGGTCATGAACATTCCTTGGGAAAGACGCTCAAGTAGATTTTGTCTAAATCAAAAGATTGTATATGGTTATTGAGACCGATGAGATGGGGAATGATTTCCAAAAAAAGATAGGCAAGTTGCAGCATCGGTAAGAAAATGATGAGCATCGTTTTATAAGTTTGAGGTGAGTGCCACTCTCGAATCCATCTGATGGCACTCTGGACGCCATAGAGAGCCAGCATCGATTCAAAACTGATAATGAAGCCTAACACGAGATATGTTAGAATGGCTCCATAGACGAAAAGATAGAAGAAAAATTCAAGATTACTCAAGGGTACTCCATCTCTTTTAATTACAAATTATATCATAGAGGTCATATGAGGAAACTTTTGATTGTTGCGATGCTTTTTCTTTTGAGTGGATGCGCTGTAAAACAGATACAAAAAAGTGAAACAGTTGCAGTTGTTTGGAAAACAAAAAGTTTAAAGTTTATAGGAACAGGTTTTTTGCAATTTAGTGGTTCTAAAGTGGAGCTTTCTGTTTACAGTACCGGGGTACCTGTGTTGAAGATGCGATTGGGTAAAAATGTTTGCATTGAAAACAATGGATGCCTTTCATACAAGAGTTTTAATAGGCGATTCCTTCATCCATCATATCCGCAAAAGCTCATCTATAATCTTTTCATGGGCAAACCTCTTTTCCATGGTGCAAATCTCCATCGAACCAAGAGAGGATTTGAGCAGCGAATTGCCAATGAAAACTTTGATATAATCTACCGCTTCAATTTGAATGAGATCTATTTTAAAGACAAAAAAAACAAAATTTTGGTCAAAATAAGGAAGCTCAATGGCTAAATATGTAGGAGCACATGTAAGTGCAAGCGGTGGTGTGGAGAATGCACCAAAAAATGCGCAAGCAATTGGGGCAAAAGCTTTTGCTCTCTTTACGAAAAACCAGCGTCAATGGAAAGCAAAACCGCTGAGCAAAGAAAACATTGAAAAGTTTAATGAACATTTGGAGTGTTGCGGGATCGAGAAAAAGCATATTCTGCCTCATGACAGTTATTTGATCAATCTTGGTCATCCAGAAGAGGAGAAACGGCAAAAAAGTTTGGAAGCTTTTTTAGATGAGGTTCGTAGATGTGAACAGTTGGGACTGGATAAACTCAACTTTCACCCAGGCAGCCATTTAAAAAAGATCAGTGAAGAGGAGTGTCTGGATAGGATTGCCGATGCGATGAACGAGACTTTACGTCAAAGCAGCGGAGTGACGTTAGTGATCGAAAACACGGCAGGTCAGGGAAGTAATCTTGGATACAAGTTTGAGCATCTGCGCTATTTGATCGATAAATCGATTGACAAGTCCAGAGTAGGAGTATGCCTCGATACGGCACATATGTTTGCTGCTGGATACGATATCAGGACGAAAGAGGCGTACGATAAAACGATGCAAGCCTTTGATGAGATTGTAGGATTTGAGTATCTCAAAGGAATGCATATCAATGACTCCAAAGCCAAATTTGCTTCTCGTGTGGATAGGCATCATTCACTCGGTAAGGGGGAGATAGGTTTGGATGCTTTTCGCTTTATCATGAACGATCCAAGGCTTGATGATATTCCTTTGATTTTGGAAACTATTGATGATACTATATGGGATAAAGAGATTGAACTTCTCTATTCTTTTGTGGAGTGAGAATGGAACTATTGCGTGATTTTATTGAAACAAAGAAGGTAGAAAAAAGCAAGATTTTTCCTCATCTCAAATGCAGTGCAGAAGAGGCGAAAATTTTGCAGCTTCTAACCAAAAAATATATTAGCGGCGTTGATGAAGTTAATGTTTATGATCTTTTGAGCGAACTCTATGGAGAAGATAGCTATGTCTACTTAGAAAAACTGGGTCTCATCAAGAAGCTGTTCGATCTTGGTTGGCTTGTGCAAGGCGGCTTTGGAGCGCTCAAAAGCAACGACTATACGAAACTGGAGCTACTGCATACCGATGTAGCCCTGAGTGTACCTTTTTTGAGACTGCTTGAAGAGGGAAATGTAGAGCTTGCTTTACCTGACATCAAGCCCTACAATGATCATTTGGACTATTTTCAAGATCAATTCTTTCGAATAGAACTCTATCAAAAGATTGTCCAGGCAAGACAAAACTACAGTACGGACGCTCCGACAATCAACCGTTTGAAAAACAAGATCAATCTTTTAGAAACGAGAATCCAGGAGCGATTGCAGGTTACCAAAAACGAAATCGTTGTAGAGGAACTTTTTAAAGAGTATGAACTCTCACCAAAAGAGCGGATCATATTTCTGGCTCTTTTGAAAGAGGAGTATGCCGGAACAGAAGGCGGACTTCGGGAGATGAATGCACTTATTGATCTGATCAGTTTCAACGAATATGAAAGAATCGAAAACAGAACGCTTTTGGAAGAGAGCTCCAAGCTTGTTTCATCGGGACTCATTGATTACGATGAGATTTTGACTCCTTTTGGCGGTCTTTCACGAAGCTTTTTCATCGTTGAAGATGTAATGCAGCGTATCATCCATCCGGATAAGAAACGAAATAAAAAGATGAAGCTTCAAAATTTGATCAAAGATCAAGATATTTTTGAACTGATCGAACCAAAAACGACGTTGGATGATGTAGTTTTGCATCCCCAAACAAGAAAAACGCTCGATAGTCTTTTAAATCAAATGGATAAGCGTGTAGCAGAAAGACTTAAAAAGTGGGGAATCAAACCAAAACGAAAAGGGATCGATGCCAGAATCATTTTTTACGGACCTCCAGGAACTGGAAAAACGCTGACGGCCCTTTCGTTGGCAAAGTCTCTCAAGAAACAGGTACTTAGTTTTGACTGCTCAAAAATATTATCAATGTATGTTGGTGAGAGTGAAAAGAATGTTCGTAAAATTTTTGACACCTACAAAGAACTAAGTTCCAAAGCCAAAACGGAACCGGTCCTTTTACTCAATGAAGCTGACCAATTTTTGAGTGCCAGAACACAAGGACCGGGAAGCAGTGCAGACAAGATGCACAACCAGATGCAAAATATCTTTTTGGAGCAGATCGAAAATTTTGAAGGGGTACTTATTGCTACCACCAATCTTCTTGAGACGATCGATCCAGCTTTTTCTAGACGATTCAACTATAAAATCGAGTTTAAAAAGCCAAATTTCAAAGAGAGAGTCCGCCTTTGGGAGATGATGCTTCCTAAAAATGCAGAATTTGAAAAGGGGTTTGATGTGGAAAAATTGGCCTCTTACGAATTGACAGGCGGGCAGATCAATCTCATTATCAAAAATACAGCCTATAAGGTTGCCATTAAAGAGGAACCTATTTTTACTTTAAAAGACTTTGTCGAAGAGATCGAAAAAGAGAAGGTGAGTGCCTTTGGAGACGAGAAATCTCTGGGGTTTTTAAAATAGCCTTGTAACATTCGGAAACAGAGCGAATTAACTTTTCTTTTTGAAAATAGAGGTTAAACTCTTTTAAAACCTTTTTTGTTACACTTGCAAGTAGATAGTCTGGGCGAAATTGCCAAAAAATTAAGGAGAATTCGATGATGAGTCATATGAATGTGGCGCATCCCTATTTTGGTGCGTTTTTGTTATTCGTAATTACCGCAGTCGCTTTTATTGCAACCACGGCGGCAGCCAGATTTGTAAGTCGGCATCTTGCAAGGCTTGATACGGAAAAATTGAAAGTAGCCATTTATGAGTGTGGACCCGAACCGGATAAGCAGCCCAACAGAATCTCGGCACAGTTTTATCTTATCGCATTGCTTTTTATCCTTTTTGATGTTGAGATTATTTTTATGTTTCCATGGGCAGTGGACTTTAAAGTACTTGGATGGTTCGGTTTTGCAGAGATGATTCTATTTATATTGCTACTTGCAATAGGATTTATTTACGCTTGGAAGAAAGGAGCATTGGAATGGCACAGCATCAAGTAAATTATGCATCGAACGCAGGGTTGCCTGTCGCACTTACCACGGTGGACAAACTGGTCAACTGGGGACGAACCAACTCTCTTTGGGTTTTAACATATGGACTAGCATGCTGTGCTATCGAAATGATGGCAAGTGGTGCGAGCCGCTACGACTTTGACCGATTTGGTGTGATCTTTCGTGCAAGTCCAAGGCAATCTGACGTGATGATCGTTGCTGGGACGCTTACAAAAAAACATGCCGAGTTTATCAGAAGACTCTATGATCAAATGGCAGAACCAAAATGGGTTATCTCCATGGGAAGTTGTGCCAATACTGGGGGGATGTTCAATACTTATGCAACGGTTCAAGGTGTAGATAGAGTGATTCCTGTGGATATCTATCTTCCTGGATGTGCACCACGTCCAGAGACGCTCCAGTATGCCGTGATGCTATTGCAAAAAAAACTTCGTAAACGATCTATTTTTCAAAAACAAAAACCAAAAAGGTTGGTGTGATGAGACCATACAGACCAAAAGACAATGTACAGAAAAAATCCTACTATACCGACCGATTCTGGGTGGCTCCAAGAGTTCCGCATGAGCCGGTGGAAGATGAGGTCTTCAAAGCAGATCTAGAGAGTTTGAAAGAGTATATCGATGTAAAAGATGCCTATATCGAACGAGGCCAGATGGTTATCATTATTGATGCCAAGGACAATGTGGCAACACTCAAACACCTCAAAGAGAATTGTGGGTATGACGTACTTTCTGAAATGAGTGCCATTGATTATTTGGCAAAAGACGGTGAATTCGAGATTTTTTATCAGCTGCTTGCATTGAGCAAGAGAAAGAGAGTACGGGTAAAGTGTCGCATTAAAGAGGATGAGGCGATAGAGAGTGTCGAGCCTTTGTTTAGAAGTGCGGATTGGAGTGAACGAGAGATGTATGATATGTTCGGTATCAAGGTTAACAACCATCCATATCTCAAACGAATTTTGATGCCTGAAGACTGGGTGGGATATCCTCTGAGAAAAACCTATCCGCTCCATGGAGATGAGGCGGCACAATGGTATGAAGTGGATAAAATCTTTGGAAAAGAGTATCGAGATATCATAGGACCAGAGCAAAGAGATGCTGCATATGTGAGCACTACTGATACTTGTAACTTCGCAAGAATCTATCATGAAGTGCCACGATGCGCTGATCCAAATAGCGAGCCAGAGCGTATAGAGAGTTTCAACGAAGATGCACCTTTGGTGGAGACATTCGATCTCAAAAAAGCAAAAATTGTAGATAAAACAAGATAAGGGCCAACAATGCAACAAAGAAACAGATTAGAGCCATATTTTGAAAACCTTGTTTTTGAGCGTGATGATAACAAGATGGTGGTCAACTTCGGACCACAGCACCCATCTGCTCACGGTCAGCTCAGACTCATTCTTGAAATGGATGGAGAACAGATCACAAAGGCGGTCCCTGATATCGGATATCTGCACCGGGGTATGGAGAAGATGGGTGAAAACATGATCTATAACGAGTTTTTGCCCACAACGGACCGTATGGACTATATAGCGGCTACATCCAACAACTACGCTTTTGCTTTGGCAGTTGAACGACTGCTGGGTATCGAAGATAAAGTACCTCGAAGAGCAAAAGTGATTCGAATGATTTTACTTGAGCTCAACCGAATCATTTCTCACCTTTTCTGGCTAGCGACACACGCTCTGGATGTTGGTGCGATGAGTGTCTTTTTGTACTGTTTTAGGGAGCGTGAGTATGCGATGGATTTGATCGAGGATTACTGTGGGGCAAGATTGACCCACAGCTCTGTTCGAATCGGTGGCGTGCCGTTAGATCTTCCAGAGGGCTGGCTTGATAGGCTCAATGTCTATTTGAACAATCTTCCTGATCAGATCAAACTTTATGAAGGACTTTTGACAGAAAACCGGATCTGGAGAATGCGTCTTGAAGAGGTGGGTGTGATTCCACCAGAGATGGCAAAGCAGTGGGCATGTAGCGGAATTATGCTACGAGGGAGTGGCATCGAGTACGATATTCGAAAAGAGGAACCGTATGAGCTCTATGACGAAGTCGATTTTGATATTCCGGTAAGTGACCGGTGTGACAGTTATGGCCGGTATCTCTTGTATATGGAAGAGATGCGACAGTCCATTCGAATTATTAGACAGTTGATTCCAATGTATAAAGAGACTGAACCACAACTCATGGCGCACGCGCCTGAATATATCAGTGCGCACAAAGAAGACATCATGACACAAAACTACTCTTTGATGCAGCACTTCGTACTGGTAACGCAAGGAATGAGACCTCCTGTCGGTGAAGTCTATGTTCCAACAGAATCGCCAAAAGGTGAGCTTGGATTCTTTATCCGAAGTGAAGGAGAACCGTATCCATACAGACTTAAAATCAGAGCGCCAAGCTTTTGGCATACTGGTATTTTGCAAGACCTACTGCCGGGACACTATCTCGCAGACGTTGTAACGATTATTGGTTCAACCAATATCGTATTTGGTGAGATCGATAGATAAGAAAGAGGGGACAATGGTACGATATGATCTAAGACATCTGCATGAAAACTTTTACGACCGGATGTTAGAGCTTTTAGACAAAGAGGTCAAAAGTGGCGAAGTAGCCATTTTCTTGTTTGAGGTAGTGGTGAATGGCAAAGAAAACTTTGAAGCAGTACAAAAAAGTGCCGATGTTATCAAAGAAGCTGGGCATGAGCTTCTCAATTCACTCAAGTTCAATGAAGTGGACTGGACAATAGTTGTACGAAAAAAATAGGGGGAAGATCCTGTGAGTAAAGTATATTTTTCGACATGGAAAGATGAATTTATTGACAATCGGGGAAAACCGAAAGAGGAGTGGGCAGAGTCCGCTTTCAACTTTCCAGTCCAGTACAATACCGACATTGACTCAAAAGCCTTTATCGGTTGGGCCGGTATTGCGCTTATGAGTGACGATGTAGATGTGGTAAAGCTTGCGACGGAATATGCCAAGCAGTACCAGGTTTATTCGGAAGCATGTGGAAGATGTGCTCCAGGAAGATGGGGAGGACGGATTCTTTACGATCTATTTGACAAGATTGCCAGAGGCGAAGGTGAAAAAAGTGACGTAGAGCACCTCAAAGAGGTCTCCAAAACGATGATGGAGACCAGCAAATGTGAGATAGGTCGTACCGTTCCGAAACCGCTTCTTGATATATTGGAGCATTTTTCTGACGAGATCGATGATCTGATTCAAAATAAAAGAGCTTCCAAATACTACAACAACCCTGAAATCAGCTATATTGCAAAAGTGACGGCCCCTTGTATGGATGCATGTCCAAGTCATGTGGATATTCCTGCCTATATAGAAGGTGTACGAGATCTACGATATGACGATAGTTTAATGGCTACAAGAAAAACGATGCCACTTGCTCATACCTGTGGCCGTGTCTGTCCACATCCTTGTGAAGATGAGTGTAGAAGGGCCAATCTGGATGAGCCGATCTCCATTATGGAGTTAAAGCGAATAGGTGCCGATTTTGAAGATGATCACGGACTCTTCTGGCTCCATCCAAAGAAACAAAAACCGCTCAATGGCAAAAAAGTGGCCATTATCGGAGCCGGTCCTGCAGGTCTTGCAGGAGCCTATTATCTGGCCCTCGATGGGGTTGCTTGCGATGTGTATGAAGAGCTTCCGGTACTTGGTGGGGAAGTGGCCGTAGGTGTTCCTCAGTATCGAATGCCTGTAGAAAAATACAATAAAGATATCGAAGCGGTTGCATCTCTTGAAGGCGTTCGATTTATCACGGGTAAACGGGTGACGGCTGATGACATGCGAAAGTTTGAAAAAGAGTATGACGCTATTTTGGTGGCAACAGGAACAAGAATTTCCAAAAAAGTTCGCGCAAAGAATGAGCGAGAAGAGATCAAAGGGTATTGGCCGGCGATCAATTTCCTTGATTGTATCAACCTTTATGTCAAATATGGAATCCCGGTACCAAAAGAGATCCAAGAAAAACAGCACTTGAAAACAGATTATGTCGATTTAACAGGAAAAACCCTTGTTTGTGTTGGGGGAGGTTTTACCTCAATGGACGTGGTTCGGTGTGCCGTACGGGCCAATGCGAAAAAAGTGATCATGCTCTATCGTAGGGATGAAGCTACAATCATTCGAAATACTACCTATGAAGAGTACCATGAAGCGGTGGAAGAGGGCGTGGAGTTTATCTTCTACTCTGCTGTCGAAGAGATTATTACCGACGAGAATGACAACTTGAAAGCATTGAAAGTCAATCGATTTGAACTGATACCTGATCCAAACGGCGGGCGGCCACAGCTCAAAAAGATAGAGGGTGCAGACTTTACAATTGAATGTGATTACTTAGTGCCTGCAGTAAGTCAAAGCGCAGATCTCTCGCACCTGCCTGAAGAGTGGGAGATAGAACTGACAAGCTGGGGAACTATCAAAACAGACGGCAAAACCTATATGAGTTCAAAAAAAGGCGTTTTTGCTGCAGGGGACTGTGAATATGGACCGATGACTATCGTAAATGCTGTAGGACAGGCTAAACGCGCAGCTAGTGTCATCAGCCGTTATGTGCAAACAGGTGAAGTAACGCTTACTGATGAAGAGATTATGGAAGATCATTTAAGAGCTTTGAAAGTCTATGATAAGAAAGAGAAAGTGACGGGTTGGATGCCAGGTCTTCCGCGCCAAGTGAGTGAGAAGCTTACCGTCGAAGAGCGTAAACATACGCAACTGGAAGTCAATCTCGGATTCACACAGGAACAGGCCATTGCAGAGGCAGAGCGGTGTATGCGATGTTACTATATCGCTATGGTAGCGGTGTAAAGGTAGAGCATGGTTAAGTTTACTATAGATGGAAGAACGGTTACTGCCCAAAAGGGTGAGACGATTTTACAGGTAGCAAGAAGAGAAGGAATCTACATACCAACGATGTGCTATCTGACAAAAGTGAAACCTATCGAATCATGCAGACTCTGTGTGGTCGAAGTAGAAGGTGTTGATGGGTTTGTTCTCAGTTGCCAGACTCCAGTTGTTCCAGATATCGAAGTTAGAACAAATTCTGAAGAGCTTTACAAACATAGACAAAATATAATGCGCCTCTATGACGTAAACCACCCGCTGGAGTGTGGCGTATGCGATAAAAGTGGCGAGTGCGATCTTCAGAACAAAACGTTGGAGTTTGGAGTCGATACGCAAGAGTTTACGGCTAAAGACCAATACAGGCCCATTCAAAAATGGAACTATATCCAGTATGATCCTAGCCTTTGTATCTTGTGTGAAAAGTGCGTCCATGTGTGCAACGAGGTGATCGGAGATGACGCTATTGAAATAGAATATGGCGGATATAAATCGAAAATTGTTCCTAAAAATGCCGAGACACTCGATTGTACATTCTGTGGAGAGTGCATCGCTGTCTGTCCAGTGGGCGCACTGATAAGCAGCGATTTCAAATATACCTCCAATGCTTGGGAGCTCCAAAGAATCCCGGCAGCTTGTGCACACTGTAGTGCAGCGTGTCATCTTTTCTATGAAACAAAACACAGCTCCATCGAAAATCCAGAACCAAAAATTTACCGAGTCAAAAACGATTTTGAGTTTGAAACCCTTTGTGGGGCGGGTCGATTTGGATTCGATTTTGAGAACAAAGCCACAAAAGACGAAAAAGCATTTGAAAAGGCTTTAGAAGCTTTCAAGAAAGCGGATACCATTCGATTTACTTCCTATATCACCAATGAAGAGGCGTTGATCCTCCAAAAACTGAAAGAGAAATTTGGTTATAAGCTTATCAATAATGAAGCAAGAAACTACCAAAAATTTTTACAAAACTATGCTGCTTATAGCGGGAAAAATCTCTATGGAGCTGATTTAAAAACAATAGAGAAAAGCGACTTTATCATATTGCTTGGAAGTTTTGCTTCTTCAGACAATCCTGCTGTACGCTATGCGTTCACGGTAGCACATAAACAAAGAAATGCCCAGATCATCAATATGCATCCAGTGGAAGACGATCTTCTCAAGCCTATCGTGACAAAATTTGTCAAATATGAAGTTGGAAGCGAAGAAGCTGTCATGGGTATGCTGCTTGATGCTCTGCTTGATGAAGAGAGAAAATCTCAAATCGATCAAAAATGGTTTGATGAACTGGATATGGGCTATTTGAGCGCAGAATCGAGTGTTGGTGAAGAGGAGATCGAAGATATCTTAGCGAAACTCAACCGCAAAAAAAGACTTAAAGAAGATAGATTCACACTGATTCTCGGGGAGGATTTGTACGGGCATCCGAGAGCGGAGAATATAGCGCGATTGGCTGGGTTGATCGATCGATTCACAGAGTTTGATGTGATGATCATACCACCTAAGACGAACAGTCTCGGCGTTGCGCTCATATGCGATTTGGATGATGAGGGCGGTGCATACAGTATAGGGTACAACACGAAAGGGAACTTTACACTGAGTGCTTTGGGTGACGGCGATTTGGATATGCCGGCTCTCAATCAGCAAGAGGGGACTTTTACCAATATCGATAGACGGGTAGTACCGACAAACGTGGCATTGCCATATGAGGGTTATGTACTGAATGACATTGCAAGAGCTCTTGAGGTGAGCGATAAAGAGTATACCATCGAATTTACAAAAGAGCTGCCACAAGAGAAAGGGTATCAACCAATAGAGTTTGACGATCTGCCAAACGAGTTTTTGAATGATGGAAGCGAGCGGCGAGGATACGTGATCGAGCCACAGAGAGTGAATCTGTCAAGGAAGAACGTAGAGCCGATAGCTGAACTGCCTGAATTCAATGGTACAGTGATCTATCGCTGCGAGCCTGTATTGCAGTTTAGCCCTTTCACCAACAAAGCACATCAGCTCAACTGGTCCTGTGATCTTATTGGATCAGAGCAGTTTTCCATAGCTGCCAAACTTAGTGATGGCGATAAAGTTGTTGTTCAAACAAAATTTGGTGCAATAGCAAAAACGTTTCGTATCGATCCTAAACTAAAGGGCACTGTTGCCTTATTAGGAGTAAGTGATATGGGGATAGAGTTTTTTGATATGCAGTCATCCTACAGATATGAACGAGTAAAAATCACAAAGAGAGCGGATCATGAGTGAAAAGATTAAGATTACGATAGATGGAAAAGAGTGTGAAACCGTAGCAGGTGAGTATGTTCTCAATGTTGCCAGGGCCAATGGTATCTTTATCCCTGCCATCTGTTACCTAACAAGTTGCTCTCCAACATTGGCATGTAGGCTATGCCTCGTAGAAGCTGACGGTAAACAGGTTTATGCATGTAACGCCAAAGCCAAAGATGGCATGAATATCGTTACCGTTACGGAAAATATTCTCAAAGAGCGCCGCGCCATAATGGAAGTGTATGATGTGAACCACCCGCTGGAGTGTGGCGTATGTGATCAAAGTGGCGAATGCGAGTTGCAAAACTACACATTAGAGATGAAAGTGGATGAGCAGCACTACGCCATTCGAGACACCTATAGACCTGTCAAAAAATGGAATTTTATCCATTATGACTCTTCACTTTGTATCGTTTGTGAACGTTGTGTAACTGTATGTAAAGATATGATAGGCGACGCGGCACTCAAAACCGTTCCAAGAGGCGGGGACAAACTTGGCAAAGAGTGGAAAGACGAGATGCCAAAAGATGCCTATGCCATGTGGAACAAGCTTCAAAAATCGATTATCGGAGCGGTAACAGGCGAAGAGCTCGATTGTACTTGGTGTGGTGAGTGTATCAGTGTTTGTCCGGTTGGAGCACTTGTTAGTGAAGATTATCACTATACAACCAACTCTTGGGAACTTACGAAAATTCCAGCGGCCTGTGCACATTGTAGTGCTACGTGCCACATGTACTATGAAACAAAACATACCTCCATCGAAAACCCAGAACCAAAAATCTATCGTGTCACAAATGAGTTCCATTATCAGCCACTCTGTGGTGCAGGACGGTTCGGATTCGATTTTGAGAACAAAGCCACAAAAGACGAAAAAGCATTTGAAAAGGCTTTAAAAGCTTTCAAGAAAGCGGATACCATTCGATTTACTTCCTATATCACCAATGAAGAGGCGTTGATCCTCCAAAAACTGAAAGAGAAATTTGGTTACAAGCTTATCAATGAAGATGCTAAGCAGTATAAACAGTTTTTAGACAACTTCAGCCAATATAGTGGAAAATCTCTACCAACAGCGGATGTGAAAACAGTGCATCACAGTCAATTTGTAGTTTCTATAGGGACAGCGCTGAAAAGTGACAATCCAAGAGTGCGATTTGCATTTAACAATGCTGTGAAAATGAACAAAGGCGGAGGGATCTATTTCCACCCAATAAAAGATCCTGTCATTGAATCTCTTGGCAAAACTGTTGTTCCTGTTTATCATAAACCTTTGAAAGAGGAAGCTGCGCTCTATCTCATTTTGCAAGAGTTTGCAGATAAAGAGAAATTACCAAAATATGTGAAAGAGTATCTTGACTCATTGATCGTTACGAAAACCAAAGAGGTAGAAGAGACCATCAAAGAAAAAGTAGTGGAAATTGTAGAAGAAACAGTTGTTGACGAAAAAACGGGCGAAGAGAAAAAAGTCGAGAAGAAAGTGGAGAAAGAGGTCCCCAAAAAGGTTAAAAAAGAGGTTGAGTATCAGGTAAGCAAACTTTATGAGATGCTAGATGCGTCTGAAGACCTGATGGACAAACTAGGTAAAGTACTATCGAAAGCTGAAAAATTCACACTGATTCTCGGGGAGGATTTGTACGGGCATCCGAGAGCGGAGAATATAGCGCGATTGGCTGGGTTGATCGATCGATTCACAGAGTTTGATGTGATGATCATACCACCTAAGACGAACAGTCTCGGCGTTGCGCTCATATGCGATTTGGATGATGAGGGCGGTGCATACAGTATAGGGTACAACACGAAAGGGAACTTTACACTGAGTGCTTTGGGTGACGGCGATTTGGATATGCCGGCTCTCAATCAGCAAGAGGGGACTTTTACCAATATCGATAGACGGGTAGTACCGACAAACGTGGCATTGCCATATGAGGGTTATGTACTGAATGACATTGCAAGAGCTCTTGAGGTGAGCGATAAAGAGTATACCATCGAATTTACAAAAGAGCTGCCACAAGAGAAAGGGTATCAACCAATAGAGTTTGACGATCTGCCAAACGAGTTTTTGAATGATGGAAGCGAGCGGCGAGGATACGTGATCGAGCCACAGAGAGTGAATCTGTCAAGGAAGAACGTAGAGCCGATAGCTGAACTGCCTGAATTCAATGGTACAGTGATCTATCGCTGCGAGCCTGTATTGCAGTTTAGCCCTTTCACCAACAAAGCACATCAGTTGACAGAGAGTGCAAAACTGTATGCAAGTGAAACATTTTTGAATGAATTGGGCCTTCAAGAGGGCGATAAAGTAAACATTCAAAAAGATGATACTAATATTACAGTAGAAGTTGCCCTTGACGACAAAATTGGATCGGGAGCCTATATAGGCACATTTGATAAGAACATTGATATATCACCGCTATTTGCGGGATATCGATTTAGCGAAGTACAAATTCAAAAGGTGTGACATGGATGCAGCGTTTGTAATAGCAACCATCATTAAGATACTGATCGTACTGGGACTCTTTTCAGCACTAGCTGGATTTGGTACCTATGTGGAAAGAAAAGTGCTTGCATTTATGCAGCGTCGTCTTGGTCCGATGCACGTTGGACCATACGGTTTACTGCAGGTTCTTGCCGATGGTATCAAGCTCTTTACAAAAGAGGATTTTATACCGCAAGGAGCGGTTCGACCTGTTTTTATGATAGCTCCTGTCATTACGGCTGCTACTGCTTTTATCGCTATGGCGGCGATTCCGATGTTTCCAGAATTTACAATCGGCGGATATACTGTTAAACCGATCATTTCTGACATCAATGTTGGGTTACTCTTTGTTTTAGGTGTTATGGCTGCAGGGCTGTATGGACCACTTCTAGCCGGTATGTCTTCCGGAAACAAATGGGCGTTACTCGGTGCTGCCCGGACTGCAATCCAGTTTTTAAGCTATGAAGTTGTAACCGGACTTTCTGTATTGGCACCAGTGATGATAGTAGGATCCATCTCGTTGGTAGATTTTAACAATTACCAGGCAGGAGGCATGGGAAATTGGCTTATTTGGAAACAGCCTCTTGCATTTGTGCTTTTCTTGATTGCGGGATATGCGGAGACAAACAGAACGCCGTTTGATTTACTCGAACATGAAGCGGAAGTGATCTCAGGGTATGCTACAGAGTACAGCGGTATGCGATGGGGGATGTTTTTTATTGGTGAATATGCAAACATGTTCACGATAGGATTTTTGGTTAGTCTCATTTTTCTTGGCGGATTTAACGATTGGGGATTTATTCCAGGCGCAATCGCAATTTTGATCAAAGTCTTTTTCTTTTTCTTTCTTTTCTTGTGGACAAGAGCATCTTGGCCACATGTGCGACCGGATCAATTGATGTGGCTCTGCTGGAAAGTTTTGATGCCGCTAGCAGTGATCAATGTTGTGATTACCGGCATTGTGATGAGTATCTAAGGGGGAATTATGAGCGGGTTAGAACAGTTTACAAATAGATATGGATCACAAAACTACTATAAAGTGAAAATAGAGCCATATCCAAAGACACCATGGGAAAAATTCAAAAGAGTTCTGAAAAGAAGTGTGAAACTTGAACTTTTCGTTGGTTTGAGAATTACACTGTTGGAAATGATTCGATTTAATATCCATACAATTCAGTATCCAAAAGAGAAACTTCCCATAGGACCGAGATATCGTGCAGTTCATAAACTGCTCCGGCTTCTTGAGAGTGGAAATGAGCGCTGTATCGGCTGTGGTCTATGTGAAAAGATCTGTATATCCAACTGTATTCGGATCGATACCAAAGTTGATGAAAATGGAAGAAAAATCCCAACAGAATATACGATCAATTTTGGCCGATGTATTTTTTGCGGATATTGCGCGGAAGTATGTCCAGAGCTTGCTATCGTTCACGGTCAAGATTATGAGAATGCAAGTGAGCAAAGAGCACATTTTGCATTGAAAGAGGATATGCTCACACCACTTGACAAATTGAAAGAGCAAAAAGAGTTTCCGGGATTTGGTGCGCCTACACCGGCAGCAGACAAACTAATCAAAAAAACGCCATTAGCGTATTAAAAGGTATAGCGATGGTTGAAGCAATTGCATTCTATCTTTTCGCAGCACTGACTATTTTTATGTTCGCAGTGACTGTAATGAGCAAGAACGCTCTGTACTCTATGAGTGCATTAGCCGCAGGTATGGTGTTTATTTCAGCGTTCTTTTTTCTTTTGGATGCGGACTTTCTGGGTGTTGTCCAGATAATTGTATATGGTGGGGCTGTGATGGCTCTGTATGCTTTTGCAATGATGTTTATGGATACAACAAAGGATGTAAAAGAAAAGAATCCGTCCAAAAAAATCGTATTCTTCCTCTCTGGAATGGTGGCACTTCTACTTGTCATTATTCTTTTGACGCCAATTGTCTCTGATAAAGTGCAAGCTCTTTATCCTGTTAGTGATGAAGTTGGCAACGCTGAAGCAGTGGGTATCGTACTCTTTACAAAATATCTCGTTCCATTCGAATTGGCTGCTGTGATGCTGTTGGTAGCGATGATTGCAGGTATCATATTGGCAAGCAAACGTATGGATGAGAGTATAACTTTGAAAATTGATCAAGAAATAGAAGAAAAGGCTGGCAAATGATTACGTTGACACATTATCTCATATTGTCTGCCATACTGTTTAGTATAGCGCTTGTAGGTATTTTACGAAGAAAAAATCTATTAATGCTCTTTTTTGCGACAGAAATTGCACTCAATGCTGTAAACATTGCATTAGCTGCATTTTCGAAATATTATGGGGACTTAACAGGCCAACTTTTCGCATTTTTCATTATAGCCATTGCGGCTAGTGAAGTGGCAGTTGGTCTTGGACTTTTGATTATATGGTACAAACGTAGAGGCACTATCGATCTCGACAGCCTCCAATCTATGAATGGGTAAGGGATGAGCATGGAAAAATACGTATATATAGCACTATTTTCCCCACTGGTTGGATCGCTCTTTGCAGGGTTATTTGGTATGCAGCCAAAAAAACTGATAACGGGAATTATCACATCAACGCTGCTCGCGATTTCGTTTATCGCTTCAGTGTTACTGCTTTTTCATGTGGCTGCAACAGAAGAGCCTGTCCATGTTACGCTCTTTGACTGGATAACAACAGGCTCGCTCAATATACCGTTTGGCTTTGTCGTCGATCAGGTATCGGCTATTATGATGGTTACTGTTACCCTTGTATCAACCCTCGTTCATATCTATTCTATCGGTTATATGGAACATGATAGCGGCTTTAACAGATTTTTCAGTTACTTGAGTGCTTTCGTTTTTTCAATGCTTGTTCTTGTCATGAGCGACAATTTTGCCGGTCTTTTCATAGGATGGGAAGGTGTAGGTCTTTGCTCATGGCTGCTTATTGGTTTTTGGTACCACAAGAAGGATGAAACAAGAGATGTCAACCCGTCTATCAGTCCATCTTGGGCTGCTAATGAAGCATTCATCATGAACAGAATAGCAGACCTTGGAATGCTCATCGGTCTCTTTATCATCTACTGGCACATTGGTTCGTTGCAATACGATGTTGTGTTTGCACACGTTGACCTTCTCGATATAGCCGTTATTACCATGATGGGTATTTTCCTTTTCATTGGTGCCATGGGAAAATCTGCACAGTTCCCGCTTCATACATGGCTTGCAGATGCGATGGAAGGCCCGACACCTGTTTCAGCACTCATCCACGCAGCTACAATGGTTACAGCAGGTGTATATCTTGTTATACGAGCTTTTCCTATATATTCGCAAATTCCAGATATTGGTTTATATATTGCAACCCTGGGCGCATTTGTCGCAGTATTTGCTGCATCCATGGCGTTAGTCAATACTGATTTGAAACGAATCATTGCTTATTCTACCCTTTCACAGCTTGGATATATGTTTGTTGCAGGTGGTCTTGGAGCTTACTGGATTGCACTTTTCCATCTTATGACACATGCTTTTTTCAAAGCATTGCTCTTCTTGGGTGCTGGAAACGTTATGCATGCTATGGATGATGAACTCAATATTTTTAAAATGGGTGGTCTTGGCAAAGTGATGAAATGGACAATGATTATGATGGTAATAGCGTCATTGGCCCTTGCTGGAATCTATCCATTTGCCGGATTCTTTTCAAAAGACAAGATATTAGAAGTAGCATTTGACTCACACCACTATATCCTATGGTTTATGCTTTGGGCTGGTGCAGGCATGACTGCTTTTTACAGCTTTCGACTCATCATGCTTGTTTTCTTTGGTGAAGAGCGATACAAAAAATATGGCTTTCATCCACATGAAGCACATTGGTACATGTTGGCGGCTATGGCTCCATTGGCAATATTGGCGATAGTTGCTGGATTCTTTGAACACTCATTTGAAGAGTTTGTTACGAAACTCTTGCCAGAATATCATTTTCATACCCACGGCATTGTTACAGTGGCATTGATTGGACTGACGACCTTAATAGCATTAACAGGTATTGGTATTGCAGTTTACAAATATAGTCATGGTGGTTTTAGTGAAAAATGGAAAGAGAACTTCTTTTATAAATTACTGTACAACCAGTACTATATCCCTGTTCTTTATGAAAAACTATTCACCGAACCATACAAAATATTGTCAAACATAGCGTGGAAAGAGTTGGATCTGCGTATTGTAGATGCAACTGTCGATTTTATAGCCAACATTATTTACAAATCCGGTTTTGCTGGGCGTGTCGTACAAAGTGGTAACCTTTCCAAAATGCTTCGATGGATGGTTATCGGTCTTTTGATACTTCTTGTATTAATCATTATATATAGTCCGGTACGGTAAGGAGAGAGTTTATGGATCATATTTTGTCATTATTGGTATTTTTCCCGGCACTCGCTGGTATGCTAGGCTTTATTGTTAAAAAAGACAATATAAGAGCATACGGCATCACTGTTGCTGCTATTGAGTTTGCTCTTTCTTTGGTTTTATGGCTGATGTATGACTATAGTAATGGAAGTTTTCAATTTGTTGAACAATTGCCACTAATACCAGAATATGGCATCAACTACTTTCTAGGTGTTGATGGGATATCGCTATTTTTAATTGTGTTATCGACTTTTATAACCCTCATTGGATTGATTTCACTTACCATTGAAAAAAATGTTAAGAATATGATCATCTCTCTTCTCTTTTTAGAGATGACGATGGTGGGTGTTTTCGTTGCATTGGATGCAGTCATTTTTTATATTTTCTGGGAACTCTCTCTCGTACCGATGCTTTACATCATAGGTTATTGGGGTAGCGAACTTAGAGTATACGCGGCAATTAAATTTTTCCTATATACATTTTTTGGTTCTTTAATAATGTTAGTGGGTATGCTTTTCATGGCATATCTCTATTATGTTGCAACGGGAACAATAAGCTTTGCAATTCCTGATTGGCATAGACTCATTCTTCCATATGATTACCAAATATGGCTTTTCCTTGCATTTTTCCTAGGTCTTGCAATCAAAGTTCCTATGTTCCCATTCCATACTTGGCTTCCTTATGCACATGGCCAGGCACCGACGATCGGTTCTGTTATTTTGGCTGCAGTACTTTTGAAAATGGGTACATACGGTTTTGTACGACTCTCGCTTCCGCTATTTCCCGATGCCTCTATTGCCCTTATCACTCCTATTGCCGTAATTGCAGTGATTATGGTCATATATACAGCAATGGTAGCATATGCGCAGGAGGATATGAAACAGGTTATCGCATACAGTTCTATCTCTCATATGGGTGTTATTATCTTGGGTACTTTTGCCATGAACGTTGAGGGTATAGCAGGGTCTATCTTTTTGATGATAAGTCATGGAATTGTAAGTGGGGCACTGTTTATGCTCGTTGGAAACATTTACGATAGACGACATACGAAAAAGCTTGCGGAATTCGGTGGTTTGGCCTCTGTCATGCCAAAATACGCTTTGATTTTTGGAATCATGACCATGGCTTCAGTAGGTTTGCCACTTACAATAGGGTTTGTCGGAGAATTTTTGAGTCTTATGGGATTTTATAAGGTCTCTCCAGCATTGGCTTTTCTTGGAGGTTTTTCTATCATCTTGGGTGCAGCATATATGCTAAGAGTATATAAGTTGACATTTTTCGGTCCATTGACAAATGAAAAAAACAGAAATCTTCCTGACTTGAATTGGAAAGAATTGACTTCGTTAGTATCTTTGGTTGTTGTCGTAATCTGGTTAGGTGTCAACCCGAATCCCGTTTTGAAACCGATCAATAAAAGTGTAGAGAATATGCTTCAGCTGATGGAGAAAAAAGCGATAACGCCAGAAGCTAAAGATCTTTTGAGTCACAACACAGTTGAATTGGAGGCAAAATAATGGAGCCTATTAAAGTAAGTTTAGAATCACTCAATCTTGCCACCCTTTTCCCAATGCTAATAGCCATTGCTGGTGGTTTGGCGATACTCATTGTAGATTTGGTTAAAGAGAATCTGCATAAATCTTTATATGTAATGTTATGCATCCTTTTTCTTGCACTTGATCTTGGTGCTATTGTAGGTCTACAGATAAATACACGGGGCTTTTTTGATGTAATGCTCGTAGATGGTATTGCTATCATTTCACAAATCATCATCGTCGTTGCTTCTATGCTATTTATCCCGTTGGCGCTTACATCTAAACGGTTTCATGAATTTAGTCTGCCTGAATTTTTCGCACTTTTTCTTTTCATGGTAGCAGGTTTTCAGTTTATGGTCGCAACGGATAATCTGATATTGATATTCATAGGTCTTGAGACTGCAAGTCTATCTCTATACACACTCATAGCTTTACATAACCGGGAAAAATCGTTTGAAGCTGCTATCAAATATTTTACAATGGGTGCTTTAGCAGCCGGTTTTTATGCATTTGGTGCGGCACTCTTCTATGGTCTGAGTGGAAGTGTTGAGATATATAAAATTGCCGAAGTACTTGCGGATAGAGGCTATGAACCGCTATGGGTTGTCCTGCTTGCGACATCATTTATGATAGCTGCACTCGGTTTTAAACTCTCTATGGTACCTTTTCATACCTGGACACCAGATGTGTATGAGGGTGCAAGTGCAGCACTTGCTGGATATATGTCTGTCGTGCCAAAAATAGCAGGCTTTGTCGTTGCCATGAGACTTTTTGAATTCTTAATCCACAGCGACATTACATGGGTGAGAGACATTCTCTATCTAGCCGTTGTGGTTACGATGACCTTTGCCAATATCGTTGCTCTTGTGCAGCATGATGTGAAAAGAATGCTGGCTTACAGCTCCATTAGCCATGCCGGATTTGTAATGGCAGCGATTATGATAGGTACCACACAGGCAAACAGTGCACTTTTTCTTTATTGGATCATGTTCTTGTTCACTAACTTGGGTGCTTTTACAATGCTATGGATTTCAAGACACAAATCCAATATATGGCATGATCGATTTGACCACCCTTATGAAAAATTTTCCGGTCTTGTACAGATTATGCCTGTAGCTGCAACAATCATGGCGATCTTTATGCTCAGTCTTGCGGGAGTCCCTCCATTCAGTCTCTTTTGGGGAAAACTGTACGTTATGAGTGCAGCAGTTAATTCTGGATATATCGTTCTTGCTCTCATTATGGCCCTCAATAGTGCGATAAGTGCATACTACTATCTTAAACTTATTGTCTATATGTTCATGAGAGAGCCAATCAATGACAAGCAGACAGTCTATTTTAAAAATGCATCTTTGTCACTCAAAACGATAGTGGGAATTTCTGCTGTTTTGACTATTTTCTCATTTATTTTTGTATCGCCACTTCTTGGCTTCATCACCAATTACGTAAGCATCAGCGGATTTTAATCCGCCATTGCTTGCAAAATCTTCTTTTTTAGTTCATCATACGTTAATGCAATTTTGTTTTTAAACTGTGTTTTGTTGAATGTTTGTTGTCTTTTAGCAAGCTGTGCGGTATGTGTTGAGATTGCATGTTCTAGATCTTTGATATTTTTGATTTTCCCATCTAAATAGTGTATTGTCTCTTTGATTCCTATAGCCTTCATAGCATTGGGCTCTCTGGTATATTTTTTTTCAAGTGTGCAAATCTCTTCAATGAGCCCTTTTTGTATCATCCTCTTTGTTCTGTCTTCTATTCTTTTTCTCAATGTTTTCCTATCAATCGCTATTTCATAAATTTGTATATTTTCATTGATAGATCTTGGAGGATTTTTTTGAAAATAGTCGCTAGGTGCCAAGCCTGTTTGGAAATAGAGCAGCAAGCCTTTTTCTATTCTGTAGCGGTCTTTATCTGTTATTTTCATTGCAAAAGTAGGATCGATTTTTTGTAGCAGCCTGTATGCTTCGTCTACATCACAGAGGATTTTCGATACTTTTTTTTGAACAGTGTGTGAAAACTTTGGAAATGGCGAGATTCCCGTGATTAGTGTTTTGAGGTAGAAACTGCTTCCCCCTACAATAATGAGATTTTTTTGATGTTCTTTACACTGCTCTTTTGCTTCTTGATAAAGATGAAGAAATCGCTCCACACTGAAATGTTCATTTGGATAGGTTACATCGATACCAAAATGTTTGATTTGCCGTAACTCCTCTTTTGAAGGTTTAGCCGACACAATATCTATCTCTTTGTATACACTGAGGCTATCAACGGAAAGAATATACGCATTGCATTTGCTCGCAATGTCAACGGCTATATCGCTTTTCCCACTGGCTGTAGGGCCTATAATTGCTATTTCTTTCATAGTGCGATTATACTATAATACCAAAAACGTCCATGGAGTGGTGATGGGAAAGATTGCAAAACTGTTACACGATTTCAATGAATTTGTGATGTTCAAACACACCATTTTTAGTCTTCCTTTTATTTTTGTAGCGATGGTCGTTGCAGCGAATGGTTGGTTTGGATGGAGACTTTTCATCTTGGGCATAATCGCTGCAGCAAGTGCAAGAAATTTCGCTATGGGCGTGAACAGATATCTTGATAGAGATATTGACAGGCTCAATCCAAGAACCGCTACACGTCCGAGTGTAGATGGTCGGATCAAAGAGGAGTGGCAACTTGCTTTTATCATTCTCAATGCGATTGTATTTGTCGCCACTGCCTATATGATCAATTGGTTGGCTTTTGCTTTATCTATTCCCATTCTCCTTGTTCTTGGGGGGTATAGTTATTTTAAACGGTTTAGCGAGCTTGCACATCTGATTTTGGGCCTCTCATTGGGGCTTGCTCCTATAGCTGGTGTGGTAGCAGTAGAAGCGAAGATAACGCTATGGAGTGTTTTTTTGGCTTTGGGTGTTATGTTTTGGGTAGCGGGTTTTGATCTGCTATATTCTTTACAAGATATGGAATTTGATAAGAAAATGGGTCTTTATTCTATTCCGTCTCGCTATGGTCATACATGTACGCTCTTTTTGGCAAAACTCTTTCATGCTTTAACGATACTCTTTTGGTTTTTCTTTGTCATCGAAGCACATCTTGGCTTTTTTGCATATCTGGCTGTGATAGTTTCAGCAGTGATGTTATGGTATGAACATAGAATCGTGGCGAAAGATTTTTCGAAAATCGACAGAGCTTTTTTTACTGTCAATGGCTATTTAGGAATCGTTTTTTTCGTTTTGATCGTTCTTGATATTTGGTTGGAGTAAAATTATGGTATAATTCCAACGCTTTTGCGCCCGTAGCTCAGCTGGATAGAGCAACAGATTGCGGTTCTGTAGGTCGGGAGTTCGAATCTCTCCGGGCGCGCCAAGAATTAGTTTTTTATGTAAAACTCTAACGTTTCTGGCTTTCCAAGATAGAATCCCTGTCCATATCGTATACCAAGTCTTTGGACAAGTTCTAATGTTTTTTGATTGTGAATAAATTCTGCTACTGTTTTTATATTGAGTTCATTAGCAAAAAGAGCGATAGATTTTGTGATAGTATAGGAAATACGTGACTGCTCCAAATTTTTAATTAATTCACCATCTATTTTTAAAATGTCGATCGGTAGATGCTGAAAAATGGTAAAATTGGAATATCCACTTCCAAAATCATCTATAGCAACCTCTATTCCGTAGGTTTTAATTTTATTGAGCCTTTGTTTTAATTGTTCCATATGGCTTGATTCGTACTCCAAAAGTTCAATGGTAAGCCATTTTGCCAATGTTTTATTGCGTTCAATCTCGTTTAATATCGTTGTATAGATAACGTTATCTAAAAGATCAGAGACATTGAGGTTGATGCTAATATGTACTTTGTATTTTTTTATGGCATTAAAAACAATTTCAATGACCCTTTTGGTTAAGTCATTATACACATTTGTATATGCGATCGGGGTCAAAAATCTATTTGGCGGAACAATGTTGCCATTTTGATCAAACATTCGTGCCAATGCTTCAAATTTTACTATTTTATCTGTATATAAATCTCTAATTGGTTGATAATGACAAATGATTCTATTTTCTTCTAGAGCTTCTTTAACACTGTTGATATTGATATCTTGGAAATTGCCCTTTTGTGTTGAAACAGTTCCATCGATAACCTGGTTTCTTCCCTGTCTTTTAGCGATATAAAGCATTTCATCTGCATATTTGATAGCTTCTATCGGATTTTTAAAATGTTCTGGATGGAGGTTGACTCCTACGGAGATTGTTATTTTAATATGATGGTTATTGTAGATGAAATCTTTTATTTCTATAATTTTCCTGATACGGTTTGCTATATCGATTGCTATATTGGAATTTTTATTTTCTCTATGAATGAAGAGCAAAAACTCTTCCCCGCCATATCGGATTAAATAGTCCTCTTCACGAATATTTTTTTTCATCAAATTGGCAACTTCTTGTAAAATGAAGTCTCCAGCTTTATGACCATAAACATCATTGATTTTCTTGAAATGGTCGACATCAAGCATAAGAATTTGGTACCGATCGGGTTGAAAACTAGTGAGAAATGTTCGTAGGAACTTACGGTTGTAAATTTGAGTGAGAGGATCTAAAAAACTT